>JAIPEX010000030.1 GCA_021736945.1 Halanaerobiales bacterium
TTACCCAAGGTTTCTATGTCCTAATTTAATTGGCATTAATTGTAAATCATTAATTTCAGGTAAATTTACTTATTGAGAAAATCCAAATTAAATATATCGGAGAAAATTATTTTAAAAGGCAATTATGAAAGAGCCTTAATTAATTTCAGATTTATTAAAGTGGAATATTTTAACTTATATTAAAAAGTTTGATTTGAGTGAGATACCTCACAGAAAAAAGTTGAGTAATATACTAAACTATAAATAGTAAATAAAAATTATTGATTGTATATAGGTATCTGGTACAAAACAATCTTTTTGTATCAAATAACTATTCAAAAATAACATAATAGGAGTGTTTTAAGAATGGAAAGTAAAATTGATGTTAATAAAAACTTATTTGAGATAACTGAAGAATATCCGTCAGTAGTTTCAGTGCTGGTTAATAAAGGATTTAGGCAATTGAATGATGAGGCAAAGAGGAAAAGTTTTGGTAAACAGATTACTTTAAAACAGGCTGTCGGTCTTAAAAATTTGGATTTAGAAAAGCTTGTGGATTTAATGGAAGAAGAAATAAAGAAAAATACAGCTAAGAGCAGTAGTGGAGAAAAAATTAAAGTTTCAGGTTCTTTACCCTGTCCGGTCAAAATTCCGATGACTGAAGAACTGGAAAAAATAACAGCTGAGCTTGATTATGAGGTGAAGTTTGATTTAAAATCTGCTTCCCAGGGGCTGGAATGGCTACAGAATGGTTTTGAAGAAATAAAATCTGCAGATGAACTTTCAGATATCTTTATTTCTGCTGGCTTTGATTTATTCTTTGATAAAGATTTGATGGATCGTTTCCGCCGTCAGAATGTTTTTAAAGATGCTACCGGAATTAAAGAGCTTAATCAAGATTTTACTAAAGCAGATGTTAATCTTTTAGATCCAGAGGGTGATTATTCAGTCTTAAGTATTGTGCCCGCAGTATTTCTGGTTAATAAAGAAGAGCTGGATGGGCGAGAAGTTCCGCAGAGTTGGGAAGAAATTTTAAGTGAAGAATTTGCCAACAGTGTCAGTCTGCCGGTTAGTGATTTTGATCTCTTTAATGCAATTTTATTAAATATTTATAAAACTTTCGGAAGAGAAGGAATTCAGAATCTGGGGCGTTCCATGAAAAAAGCTCTGCATCCATCTCAGATGGTTAAAGAGGGTGGAAGAAAAGCTGATGATCAACCTGCAATTACAATTATGCCTTACTTCTTTACCAGAATGGCGAAGCGTTTTTCACATATGGAATTTATCTGGCCAGAAGAGGGGGCAATTGTTTCTCCTATATTTATGCTAACTAAAAAAGAAAACATTGAACAGATGCAGCCTCTAATTGATTTAATGGCATCGAAAAAAATGGGTGAAATTTTTGCTAAACAGGGTTTATTCCCAAGCGTGCTGCCAGAAGTCGATAATGAGCTACCTGAAAATGCTCAATTTATGTGGCCCGGCTGGCATTTCTTAAGGGAGAAAAATCTAGGTGAACTGTTAAGAGATTTAGAAGCGGAATTCAATAATGCTGTGGAGGTGGCTGTTGTATGAATTTAGTGACTTTTTCAGGTCCACCGTCATCCGGTAAAACTTCTGTAATCTTAAAAACTATAGAAGCTATTCAGCAGCGTGATTTGAAAGTGGGAGTTGTAAAATTTGACTGTCTTTATACAAATGATGATGAAATTTATCGTAAAGCAGGAGTGCCGGTTAAAAAAGGATTATCCGGTTCCCTTTGCCCAGACCATTATTTTGTGAGTAATATCGAAGAGGTTGTCCAGTGGGGTCGAGAAAGAGAGTTAGATTTATTAATTACAGAAAGTGCTGGGTTATGTAACCGTTGTTCACCCTATATTAAAGATATTAAAGCCATCTGTGTAATCGATAATTTAAGTGGAATTAACACACCTAAAAAAATTGGTCCGATGTTAAATACCGCTGATATAGTTGTGATCACCAAGGGAGATATCGTTTCTCAGGCAGAAAGAGAAGTTTTTGCTTCTCGAGTTAATAATGTTAATCCAGATGCAATGGTGATGAATGTTAATGGTTTAACCGGCCAGGGAGCTTATGAATTTTCAACTTTGCTCTATGATAAGGAAGATCACATTGAGACAGTAACCGGTAAAAAGTTAAGATTTTCTATGCCTTCTGCCATGTGTTCTTACTGTTTGGGTGAAACAAGAATAGGTGAAGAACATCAATTAGGAAATGTTAGAAAAATAGAACTGGGTGATGAGTAATGGTCAATAAAGAAAAACTAAAAAAATCTACAGTAAATGAAATTATAGAAGAATATCCTTATACTGAAAGTTTTTTTGAAGATCAAAAGTTAGCAGTTGATGATCAAGATAAAAGTTTAAGGAAAATTTTTTCAGAATTAACAGTGGAAGAAAAGGAAGATGTAGTTTTTGATATAGATCAATTTACAGATAGTTTAGCTTCTCACATTCGTAATATGCAGGAGTTTTTAGGTGAAAATGATTCAGTTGTTGATAAGCTTTCTATATTGTCTGGTAAGGATAAAGATGGGAAGCAGGAAAAGTATGATAAATTAGATATAAAAAGTGGAGAAATCATTTCAATTGTTGGTCCAACTGGCTCTGGTAAGAGTCGCCTACTGGCAGATATTGAGTGGACTGCCCAGGGAGATACTCCAACTGACAGACAAATTTTAATTAATGATGAAGTTCCTGATAAAAAATGGCGCTTCACTGGTGGTAAAAAGTTGGTGGCCCAGTTATCTCAAAACATGAATTTTGTAATGGATCTTTCGGTTATGGAATTTTTAAATCTACATGCAGAAAGCCGTTTGATTGATAATCAGGAAGAAGTTGTAGAAAGAATTTTTAGAGAGGCAAATCAGCTGGCAGGAGAGCAGTTTGGCCGAGATACTCAAATCACAAGTTTAAGCGGAGGTCAATCACGTGCCCTAATGATAGCAGATACTGCAATTTTAAGTTCTTCACCAATTATATTAATTGATGAAATAGAAAATGCCGGTATTAACCGCGAAAAAGCATTGGAACTTCTGGTAGGAGAAGAAAAAATTGTACTAATGGCTACTCATGATCCTATTTTGGCTTTAATGGGTGATAAGAGAATTATCATCAACAATGGTGGAATAAATGATATAATTGTTACGAATGCAGAAGAAAAAGAATTAATGAAAGAGTTAAAGGTTTTGGATAAAGTATTAATGGATCTTAGAGATGATCTACGTTATGGTAAAAACTTATCTCGAATAAGTGAAGAGTTAGCTGCAGTAAAAAATGCATAAATTGGTAGCATATATATTTGTAACTGATACAAGAGATAAATTTCGCAAAACTTATAAATGAAAGACAGCCCGGGAAAGTGTTAACCAAACTTTTTCGGGCTGACTTATTATAAAAAAGATAAGTTGTGTTTTTTAAAAATGAGAATAAAAATAGGAAATATAAAGTATAATAGGTAAAGAATATAAAAAAACTTTTTTCATTTTAAAGACCTGCCGAGAGGCGGGTTTTCTGCTTATTAAAAAGTTTAATTTTAAAAT
Organism: Halanaerobiales bacterium; assembly: GCA_021736945.1. Classification (GTDB taxonomy): domain Bacteria; phylum Bacillota; class Halanaerobiia; order Halanaerobiales; family M55B127; genus M55B127. The sequence goes on from JAIPEX010000030.1 coordinate 3,542, forward strand.
TCGAAATTGTTTGACAATTAATAAAGTTACTGCTATAATTAAAATTGTTACAGATGTAATGTACAAAATTACAAAAAGGGGAGAGTCTTAAATGAATGTATTATCCAGTTTTAATTTAGAAAACAAGATAGCTATAGTTACAGGAGCAGCAAGAGGGTTAGGAGAAGCTATGGCTACTGGTTTAGCAGAAGCTGGAGCTGATATTGTAATTCCAGATATAAACTATAAAGAAGCAAAAAAAGCAGCAGATAAGATTAGTGAGTTGGGTGTAGATACATTAGCATTGAAGTGTGATGTAACAGAAAAGTCTGATGTACAAGAAATGGTTAAGAAAGTGATTGATGAATTTGATCGTATTGATATTCTTATTAATAATGCTGGAATTTGCAAAAATATAGCTGCTGAAGAAATGAGTTTAAAAGACTGGCAGGAAGTAATTGATATAAATCTAACAGGAGTATTTTTATGTTCTCAGGCAGTGGCTAAAGAAATGATAGATAATAATGGGGGATCAATAATTAATATTTCTTCTATGTCAGCAGAAATAGTAAATTATCCTCAACCACAATGTTCCTATAATGCCTCGAAAGCAGGGGTTTCACAATTAACTAAATCATTGGCTGCTGAGTGGGCAAAATATGATATTCGTGTAAATGCTATTGCCCCTGGTTATATGAAAACTGAACTTACTGCTGAAATACTAGAAAAAAACCCCGAAAGAAAAGAATACTGGATTGAACCTACACCGATGAAAAGAATGGGAAAACCGGAAGAACTAAAAGGAGTGGCAGTTTACCTTGCATCAGAAGCATCTAGTTTTATGACCGGAAATATTATGAACATAGATGGTGGATATACATTATATTAAGATAGGTAAGTAGAAAGCAATATAAATGCAAGTAACAAGTAGACTAAAATTTAACAGGGAGGTGATTTATCTAAGGAAAGATGTTATTTTATAGATAAGGCATTTTTTAATATTGACTTTAAAATAATAAAAGGGGGAGTTTTGATGTTATTTAAAAAGTCAGCATTTGTTTTAGTTTTTATAGCTTCTTTAGTTTTAATTGTAGGAGGAGCTGCTGTTGCACAGGAAAAAGTTGAACTGAATATTTTAGCTCTAAAGATGGATTCTACCCAGTATATTGATGAAAGAACTAACGAGTGGATTGAACAATATGAGAAAAACCATGATGTAGAAGTTGAAGTAAATTGGGAATTTTTAGCTGAAGAAGATGCTAGAGCCCATGCAGTTGAAGATATGGCAACCGGGACCGGTTATTATCAAATTGCCCAGGTAGGTACCCAACATATTACTTTAATGGCTGCTAATGACTGGCTAGTTCCTGTAGAAGATTATTTCACTGAAGATTATCAAGCTGATGAATTTGTTGAAGCTGTAGAAACTGGGGCTTCTTATGAGGGTAAAATGTATGGAGTTCCTATTTATCATGAGGCAACTCATCTTTTCTATAGACATGATGTATTTGAGGAACTTGGTATAGAACCTCCAGAAACTCTCGCCGAAATGAAAGAAAAAGCTAAAATGATAACAGAAGAAACTGATATGGCTGGAGTAGTGCTTAGAGGTCGAAGAGGTGCTGGATTGAATCATGTTTCATGGAAACAATTCCTTCACGCCTATGGGGGAGAATGGTTAAAAGATTTTGAAAAGCCTTATGAACCCGCCTTTAATTCAGAGGAAGGCAAAAAAGCAACTCAATGGTATACAGATATGATTCGCAACTATGCTCCTGAAGGTTCACAAACTGCTCACTGGAGAGAAGCTCAAGCCATGTTTATGAGTGGAGAAGCAGCTATGATGATTGATGCTACATCTATTAGTAGAAGAGTTCTTACTGATGATTCATCTCAGGTTAAAGGTAATGTATCTTTTAAATTAATACCAAAAGGTCCTGAAGGAAGATATCCCTGGTATTTCTCCTGGAATCTTGGGATAAGCAAACCTGGTACAGAAGGATTAACTCGAGAAGTAGCTGCCGATTATGTAATGTGGGCAACTTCTCCAGAAATGAAAATAGATATGATGGAAGAACTTGGTGTGCTACCTGCTAGAGAAACTACTCTTAACTCTGATAAAGCAGAAGAAGTATATGGAGATCCTAATATGTCTAATTGGCTCTCTAATACAATTAAATCATTGAACATTGAAGAGGCTGCTGAAAATCCTGTTATTGCTAAAGTACCTGAATGGCCAGCAATTGGTGATACTATTGGTATTCAGCTAGAAGAAATTTTCACAGGTTCAAAAACTGTTGAAGAAGGACTTTCAGACGCAGCAAAATCAATTGAACAAGATTTCTAAATAGAAATTAAGTAGTATTTTTAATATATACAGGGGGCGCTTTGTTTATTATATTTTAAAGGATATAAGCGTCCCCTTTTTGAAATAAGAACACAAATAATTATATGTTTTTGAAGTAAGTTATTGGAGGGATAATAAGATGAGTATTCTTGAAGCAAAACAGATTACTACTACCTTTGAAAAGGGAAAAGTAGTAGCTAATGATAATGTAAACCTTAATATTGAGGATGGTGAATTTTTTGTACTTCTGGGACCCTCGGGGTGTGGTAAATCTACATTTTTGAGGAGTGTAGCAGGTTTGGAAAAGCCAGATAGTGGAGAGATGAAACTAAAAGGAGAAGATATCCTTGATAAAGAACCTGCAGAAAGAGATGTAGCTATGATGTTTCAGAAAGTAACTCTTTATCCTAATATGAATGTTTATGATAACATTGCTTTTCCTCTTAAGATTAAAGGCGTAGATAAAGATAAAATAGAAAATGAAGTTAATAAAGTATTAGATTTTACTCAAATTCCCGAAAAAAAATATTCAAATGTTAAAAATTTGAGTGGTGGAGAAGCTCAACGAGCTATGATTGCTAGAGTCTTAGTTCAAGATCCGCAGCTGTTTTTGTTAGATGAGCCATTTTCTAGTCTTGACCATCAATTAAGAGTTCATATGAGAAAAGAAATATTAAAGATTCATAAAAAAACGGGTGTAACTATTTTATTTGTAACCCATAATCAGGAAGAAGCTATGCGTCTTGGAGAAAGAATTGGAATCATGAATGATGGTAGGGTTGAGCAGGTTGGAACTCCTAAAGAAATATTGAGAGAACCAAAAAATAAATTTGTTGCACAATTTATTGGCCATCCTCAAATTAATTTTATTGAAGGCGAAATGTCTACAAAAGAGGATAAAATATTTTTACAAATAGATGATAAAAGTTATGGTCCATTAGAAAAAGATGAATTAAATAGAATACCTGAAAGTGAAAAAGTGACACTTGGGATTCGTCCAGAAAAATTAAAAATAAAAAAAGGTAAAGTCAAAGGGGAAAATAAGTTTACTTCTGAGATAGAGCTTGTTGAGGATACTGGAAAAGATGTCTATATAAATTTTAGTTTTGGTGATGCTTCTCTTCAAGCAGAAGTTCCAGAAACCGAAGAATGGAAAATGGGTGAGGAGATAACTTTTTTCTTTGACAAGAGAGATTTAAGATTATTTGATGAGAATGGAGCTAGAATAAAATAGGAGGTGGTCACAATTATAAAGAAAGAAAAATTATTAAAATATTTGGTTTCTCCAGCAGTTATTTATTCTGTCTTGGCAGGTGTACTTCCTGTTATATATGCTTTTAGAAATTCTCTCTATAATATAAATATACGTTATCCCATGAGGGTATTAAAATTTATAGGTTTTGATAATTATATTAATATACTACAAACAAGCCGATTTCAAGCTGCACTAAAGAACTCGCTTCTATTTTCTATAGAAGGAACAATTGGTGCACTGATATTGGGTTTTGCAATTGCACTCTATCTTTATTATTATGTAAGACCATATCCCTTAGTATTAACCTTATTGTCCACTCTCTTGGTTGTGCCTGTATTGGCAGGGAAAGTTACTAATGCTTATATGTGGAAGCTTTTATATAATCCAGTTTTAGGAATTATCAATCACATAATCCGAGGGCTTGGTTTTGGAACAGTAGAATTTCTGTCAAACAGCAAACTTGCAATGCATTCAATCGTATTTACTGATATCTGGCAGTGGTCAGGTTTTATTGCTCTATTTCTCTATGCAGGTTTAGCTTCCCTACCAGAGGAATTTTTTGAGGAAGCCAGAGTAATTGGGGCTTCATTTTTTCAGACAATGAGATATGTAATAATTCCAAATCTTAAAGGTTTATTTTTAGCGGTATTTTTACTTAAATTTATGATTTCTCTAAGAAGCTTTGGTCTGATAAAAATTATGACCGGAGGAGGTCCTGGTGTAACTACAGAAACAGTTGATATGTATCTTAGCTGGTTAGCCGTTGGAGGAAGAGGAGCACTTTCAAAAGCTTCAGCGGGTGCTATTGTAATGTTAATTATAACAATTATTGTATTTACAATAATTATTCGTTTATATCAAGGACAAAAAGAAGGTGGAAAATAATATGGATAAAAAAGCTAAGAAAGTTTTAAAGGGGAAATTTTCTTCACTGATAGTAATTTTAATAGGTGCTTTGCTCTTTGCCTTTATTTTTCTTCCGATATACTATATTGTAACTATGAGTATTAAAAGTCAAGCTCATGTAATCTCTGGAGAGTTTAGTTTATTCTTTTTTGATATCTCATTTGATGCCTGGAGGGAAACATTGACCAGTGAGAGTATTTGGAATGGTTTATGGGGTAGCATGAAAACAGCAAGTATATCTACTGTGATTGCTGTTATTATTGGTACTCTTGCCGCCTATGGTTTTTCTCGCTATACTTTTAAAAGGGATGATGATTTATTATTCTTTATTTTGACTCAGAGAATGTTACCTCCAATTGCCATTTTTCTTCCATATACTTTGATTTGGAGATATCTAGATATTGTAGGAGAATGGTATAATTTAATAATTCCCTATGTCTTAATTTCAATTCCAATTACAGTTTGGTTGATGCATGCTTATATTGATAACATACCTATAGAGTATGAAGAATCTGCTGTAGTAGAAGGTTGTTCTCAATTTGAAGCTTTCTGGAGAATAGTTTTACCTAATGCTCTTCCAGGGTTAATAATGACTGCGATGTTTAATTTTGCACTTCTCTGGAATGAAATATTTTTTGCTCTTTTCTTCAGAAATAGAACTCTACCTGTTGAGGTTTCTGCCGGGCTGCAGTATGCTGAGATTACACCCTGGCCCAGTTTAAGTGCACAAGGTGTTTTTCTGATGGTTATTCCAGCAACCTTTGCCTTTTATCTACAAAAAAGAATTAGAGAACTACCAATTACATTTTAAGATCAAGGAGGTCGCAAATGAAAGCATATGTTTGTCATCAAAACTCAGAATGTTACCTTGAAAATGTTCCAAGACCTGATATTAAAGAAGATGAAGTTCTCATAAAAGTTAAAACTAGTGGTATCTGTGGAACTGATTATCATATAAAAAAGGGAGACTTTCAAACTAAAGAAAATTTAATATTAGGACATGAGTTTGCTGGAATAGTTGAGGATATGGGAGATAAAGTTGAAGGATATAAAAAAGGAGATCATGTAATTGGAGATCCTATGACCCCTTGTTTTCACTGTGAATATTGCAAAAGTGGTCAGGTTAATTATTGTGTAGAATTACCGGGTATTGGTGTAAATGAAGATGGATCTTTTGCGGAATATATAGCAGTTCCTCAATCAAATGTTCATCAATTAGATGAAGATGTTCCCTTTGAAGTTGGGGCATTTGCTGAGCCGCTGAGCTGCTGTTTGCGGGGGTTTGATCAATTAGATCCTACTCAGGGTGAAAACATGGTAATTATTGGAGATGGGCCTATTGGTTTAATGATGGTTCAATTAGCAAAATTGGCTGGAATATCTGATTTAGTTTTAGTAGGAGGAGAAAAAGACAGAAAAGAGTTAGCTCATAATCTAGGGGCTGATAAATTTTTAGATGGAACTAAAGCTGGAGTAGCAGAGAAAATAAATGATTATTTCAAAAATGGACAAATCAAAAACATTATTGAAGCAGTTGGATTAAAACAAACTCTTAATCTTTCTCTAAAAATAAAAACTTATGGAAGCCAAATACTTTGGTTTGGTGTTCCAGACCCTGAGACAAAAGTTGAAATATCTCCACAAGAAGTTTTTGAAAAAGAGATTAAATTAGTCGGTTCTTTGATGAACCCTTATACTATCAGTAGAGCAGTGAATTTGCTTGAAAACAATAAAATTGATGTGGATCCGTTAATTACTCATCGGTTTAAACTTGATGATATTGAAAAAGCTTTTGAAATTTATGAAAATGATAATAAAAGGATTAAAATCATGATAGAGGGGGAATAAACTATTGGATACCATGAAACAAGTTGAATTGGTGGCAGTTAAGGAATTTGAAGAAAAAGAAGTTAAAGTTCCTGATATTAAAGAAGATGAAGTTTTAATAAAGGTTGAAACTTGCGGAATTTGTGGATCTGATGTTCATAGTTATACTGGCCATCATCCATTTGTTGATCCTCCAATTGTATTAGGACATGAATATGCTGGGATAATTAAAAAGCTTGGTAAAGAAGTGACAGGACTAGAGATAGGCCAGAGGGCAACCTCAGAAATTGTTATAAATTGTGGCAAATGTCATAATTGTAAAGATGGAAGATACCATATTTGTGAAAATGGTAAATATTTGGGAAATGTGGACTGGAATGGAGCTATGGCTGATTATGTAGTTATGAAAGCTGATAAAGTTCATCCTTTACCAGAAAACATGTCTCCATTAGAAGGGGCGATGGTAGAACCTTCTTCTGTGGGAATTCATGCAGTTAGAAGGTCCGATTTTGAAGTTGGGGATACTGCCTTAGTTATTGGGGCAGGAATCATAGGTAATTTGACAGCTCAGGCTTTAAAAATTGCTGGAGCCAGAAGAGTCATAGTTGCTGATGTTTTAGAAGAAAGAGTTAAAAAAGCTAAAGAAGTAGGATTAAATGAAGTTATAAATACCAGTGACATTGATTTAAAAGAATGGATAGAAGAGAATTTAGGAAGAGAGAATTTAAATCTAATATTTGATTGTGTAGGTTTTGAAGAGACTTTAGATACCGCAATAAATATTGCCAGAAAAGGTTCCCAAATAATAATGGTAGGAGTACCACCACTTGATGTTTCCGTAAATATGGCTTTTGTTCAGGACAGAGAGCTAGAAATAATTGGTAGCTTACAGTATATATACAAAGATTATATAAGGTCTATCGATTTTATTAATAAAGGTTTACTAAAAGTAAAACCACTTATTACTCATACTTATAATTTCTCTGAATATCAAAAAGCTTTTGAGAAGGCTATAAGTGATGAAGAGGCTAAAAAGGGTAGAATGAAAGTGTTGATGGAGTATAGTTAGTTAAAAGAAGGGGTAATTTATGGAGTCAAAAAAGAGACAACAATTAATATATTATATAGCCCATGATTATTATATAAAAGGGGCAAAACAAAAGGAAATTGCAAAAAAATATGATATAAATCGAGTTCAAGTAAGCAGATATTTAACTGAAGCAAGGGAAAATGGGATTGTTGAATTTAAAGTTAAAAATCCTCTAGAACAAACAAATAAAATGATTGAAGAAGAAATCGTTTCCCATTTTCCCATTAAAAATGCTCGTGTTGTTGCTCAACCTCAATCTGGGGAAAACCAGCTTTTAAAGGCATTAGCTAAAAAAGCTTCAGAATATATCAATCAAACATTTAAGCCGAGCGATTCTATAGGTGTAGGTTGGGGTTCAACTATTTATCAGGTTGCTCGGGATTTTGAAACTGAAAAAGAATACAATGATATATCTTTTGTTCCATTAGTAGGTAGTTCATTTAAATTCAAAAAAGAATTTCAGACTAATAATATTAGTTTGCTCTTTAGCGAAAAATTCAATGGTAAAGGTTATTCATTAATGGCCCCTTTTTGTGCAGACAGTAAGAAAGAATATGAAATGTTTGTTAACAACAATGATGTAAAAAATGTGTTAGATATGTGGGGAACCTTAGATAGAATTTTAATCGGTGTAGGCTCTAATTTTTCTAGAACTCCTTTATTAAAAATGGAGGAAATCAAGCAAAAAGAGTTTACGGAACTGCTTAATTTTAAACAGGTCGGTGATATGTTAACACATTATTTTAATTTAGATGGGGACTTTTGTAACTTGGAGATTCATAAAAGATTGATAAATTTCCCTCTTGATTATTTTGAAAAGGTAAATGAAGTTATTGCTGTAGCTGGAGGAGAAGAAAAGAAGGCTTCTTTAATCGGTGCTCTTCGAACAGAAAAAATAGATACCATTATTCTTGATCAAAAAACAGCCGAAAAAATTGTCAAAGAAGTTAGGAGGTGATATATACATGAAAAAAGTGCAAATATTAAATTTAAATCCTTCATTTGATCATACTGGTATCTTAAAAAACCCTGTAGAAGGTGATGTGGTTCGTGTAGATGAGGTTGTAGCCCTGGCCAGTGGAAAGGGTATAGATGTGGCTAGAGTTTTAAATACTCTAGGTTTTGATGATTATGTTGTTGCTAATATACTAGGCGGAGGAGTAGGTAAACTCATTAAGACGGGTTTGAAAGAAGAAGAAATAAATAGCTGGAATTACTGGATAGATAAAGATTCTCGAATTAATTATGCTCTTGTAAGAGAGGCGGAAGAAAGAACTTTAATGATAAATGAAGATGGGCCTAAAATTTCTTATTCTGCTAAAAAAGAATTTTTAGATAGATTATTTGAATGGTTGGAAAAAGGACAAATCATGGTTTTAGCCGGAAGTGCTGTGGCTGGCATATCGAGCAAGGATATTGTAAGTATTCTTCGAAAAGCTCGAGAAAAAGAGATGTATATTATTGTTGATATTAGCAAGTCTTATTTAAAAGCCTGTATAGAAGAAGAATTTGACCTCTTAAAGATAAATAATAAGGAATTTGCTTCAGCTTATAAAGAAAAATATGATTACTCTTTTAAAAACAAGGAAGATTTTGTTAAAGTAATGGAAAATGAAAAACTCAAAAAAGCTATTATTACTTTTGGAAAAGAAGGATCTTTACTCTATCATAAAGGGAAAGTACTTTTTGGGCATAATGAAAAAATTTTTTCTCATTATGCTATCGGCTCAGGTGATTCCTTTTTAGCTGGTTATGTATTTGGATTTGTAAATGATTATTCAGAAATTGAAGCTTTAAAATTGGCAATGGCCTGTGGTGCAGCTAATACAAGGCAGTACGGAGCGGGAGTTTTAAAGTATGAACATGTAAAAGAAATTAGAGACAATTATTTGGATATAAAAGAATTATAATACATAAATGGGGTGAGTTCCTTTGCAGGCAATTGTGGGTATTGATATAGGGACTTCAAATATTAAAGTTACTGCATTTGATTTTCAAGGGAGACCTATATATTCAACTTCTAGACAAAATAAAATTTTAGAGCAAGAAACTCATTATGATCTAGATGGAGCTTACATAATTGATCAAATTTTAGATATGTTGGCTGAATTAATAGAATATGATGTAAAAATTGCTTCTATAGGAATTTCCAGCATGGCAGAATCACTTTTTCCAGTTGCAGAAAAGAAAAATATTAATGAAATGACAATGGCCTGGTATGATAAAAGGAGCCGAAAAGAACAAAAGAATTTTCATAAAAATTTTTCGAAAAGTAGATTTTATAACATAACTGGACTTAATTCAGAATATTTATTTTCAATTTTTAAATTGCTTTGGTATTATAATCATCGACCTCAGCTATTTAATAAAGCTGATAGCTGGCTGCCGGTTAATAGTTATGTAGCCTATAAGTTAACGGGAGAAAAAGCTATGGATTATTCTTTAGCTAGTCGAACCGGATCTTTAGATATTAAAAAACAAGATTGGTCTCCAAAAATTTTTAAAAATCTTCCTTTTAATTCTACAATATTTCCTCCGTTAATAGAAAGCGGAAATAAATTAGGAACTATGAAAGAACATTTTAAGAATAAATTAGGAATAGATTATGAAATCCCTATTAGTCTAGGAGGACATGACCATATTTGTGGTTCCTTTGCAGTAGCTGCTTTTCAAGGTAGAGTTATTCTTGACTCTATGGGAACCTCAGAAAATATTTTGGCTATTGGAAGTTTAAGTCAGATTGATCTTGATAAATTACATAATAAGGGTTTAAACTTCGGATTACATGTTGTGCCGGGGAAAATATATATTTATCAGGCTTTTAATTACTCCAGTGTGATTATTAATAATGTAATCAGTCTTTTCTTCAATAAATCTGTAGATGAACTAGAGACTAAGGACTTCGAGAAATTCAATAAAGAAGCTCGAAAATTTCAGGATCAGGAGTCCCCGATTAAATTTTTTGTAGAGCAAAATGAAGATAAGTTTATAGAGAATCAGAAACTTAAAGATCTTAATTTATTAAATATACCTTTAAATACGGATCGGGGAGAAGTATTTATGGCAGTTATAAGATATCTTTGTTTTAAAAGTAAACAGATTATTGAAAATTTGGAGAAAGTGCTACCTTATAATGATGATAAAGACGATAAAAATGAACTTGCGGAAGTTATTGCTATTGGTGGAGGCACCAGAAACGATTTATGGATGGAAGAAAAAGGTAAGCTTTTATCACAGCCGCTTTATATAAATAATATTAAAAGGGCTGTTACTTTAGGAGCAGCTTTATTAGGAGGAATTGGAGCTGATGTTTTTAAAGATTATCAAGAAGCAGCTGCAGCTATCCAACGCGGTAAAAAGAAAGTCAATTAATTAAGTGAATAATCACAAAAGGAGGTTAAAGAAATGGGATTAGTGAATTTAAATGAGATATTAAAACCGGCACAGAGGAGTGATTATGCCGTAGGTGCTTTTAATGTATATAATATAGAAGATATTACTGCAGTTTTAAAGGCTGCTGAGGAAAGTAACTCTCCGGTTATCTTAATGACCAGCAATACAGCGCTAAAACATTCTAATGTTAAAGATCTAGCAGCAATAATAACAAGGAGAGCTCAGGAAATAGAAGTGCCTGTCTGTTTACATTTAGATCATGCTAATGATTTTGAAACCATGGTAAAAGCTATTGATGCCGGTTATACTTCAGTAATGTTTGATGGTTCGAGTTTAAGTTATGATATAAATGTAGAAAAGACACAAGAAATTGTTAAGGTTGCTCATTCCTTGGGAGTTACGGTAGAAGCTGAAATAGGGAGAGTTGGTAAATCAGAAGAGGGAGACGAAGATTTTGAAACTATTTTATCTGTTCCAAATGAAGTAAAAAGTTTTGTAAATGATACCGATATTGATGCCTGTGCAATAGCTATTGGAACTCAACATGGAATGCAGACTCAAGCTGCAGAAATTGATTTTCAGCGACTATCTAAAATTAGAGATTTAGTTGAAGTTCCTTTGGTTTTACATGGATCTTCTGGAGTTAAAGATGAAGAATTGAAGATTATGGGTAAAAAAGGTATTCAAAAGGTGAATATTGGAACACGTTTAAAACGTGTTTTTACAGATACTCTTAGAGATAAGCTGTCTTCGAATAAAAACTTACATAATCATATAACGGCCTTAAGCCCTTGTATTGATGAAGTGAGCAAAGAAGTTAAATATAAAATGAAGATGTTAGGGTGTAACCGTAAAGCTTAAATATCTGTTAATAGAAGAAGTTGTTTTTTAGGATGGAGGAATTATCATATGTCTTATTCTATTGGAATTGATTTAGGAACTTCCAGTATGAAAATAACTGCAATTAATGAATCTGCAAAAATAATTTCTCAAAAAAAAGGCTATTATAATATTTCCCGTCCCAAACCTAATTGGGCAGAGCAGAGCCCTGAGGTCTGGAAAGAAAGTTTATTCACAACTTTAGAAAAAGTCATAGAAGAACTTTATAAAGATAACAATTATGAAAAAGTGAAAATTAAATCGATTGGAGTTTCGGGACAAATGCATGGTATGATAGCTCTCGATTCTCAAGGGGAAACAATTTATCCTGCCATCATTTGGGCAGATAATAGAACTGAAACAGAAGTAGAATTTATAAAAGATAATCTATCTGATTCCCAGCTTGAAAGATTGGGGAACCCAGTAGTAAATAGTTTTACTGCTCCCAAACTTTTATGGTTGAAAAATAATAAACCTGAATTATGGAAAAAAGTTGATAAGTTTCTTTTACCAAAAGATTATATTGTATATCTGCTTACTGGGAAAATAATAACTGAAAAGTCAGATGCCTCAGCAACATTGCTTTTTGATATAGAAAAAGGGAACTGGGACAAGGATATAATTCAAACTTTAAATTTACCTATAAATATTTTCCCGAAAGTTGTAGAACCGGGGAGTAAAGTTCAGTTTGTAAAAGAAGATATTTATAAAAAATATAAATTGACTGATACAAAACCTATGGTTATAACTGTTGGAGGAGATGCTCCTGTAACTTCTCTGGCTGCTGGTGTAACTAATATAGAAAAAGGATGTATTTCATTAGGTACTGCAGGTCAGATTATAACTCCTATTAAAAATTATACTTCTCATTCCGAAGCTAAACTACATACTTTGCATTATTCTTTGCCTGGAATGTGGTATGTAATGGGGGCAATCCTTGCTGCAGGACACAATCTTAGATGGTGGCTAAGAGATATCTGTCAAAAGGAAGATGATTTTTTAGATAAGCAAGAAAAGTATTTAGCAAAATTACCCCCAGGCTCTAATGGGTTAATTTATTTACCCCATATACAAGGGGAAAGATCACCTTATAATGATCCGAATGCAACAGGTGTTTTATTTGGTTTAAAAAGTGAACATACAAATCTTAATATAATAAAATCAATTATGGAAGGTGTAGCTTTCGCTTTGAAAGCTAATTTTAATATTATTAAAGATATGGATATTAAAGTTAATGAATTATATTTAACGGGGGGCGGAGCAAAAAGTGAAGTTTGGGCTCAAATTTTTGCTGATGTTTTGAATAAAACTGTATATATAGCAAAACAAAATCATGATACTAGTTATGGAGCAGCAATTTTAGCAGCCGAAAAGATAGGATTAATAGATAATGTTAAAAAAATTATAAAAAACAACACCAGAAGTTACAAAAAAATGACTACGGATTCTAAAAACCATAAATTATATAAAGATTTATTTTCTATATATCATAATTTATATAAAGATAATTCAGAAAAAATGAAAAAATTAGCTAAATTCCAAAATTTAGAGAAATAAAATTGAAAAGTAAAAAGCGTTAAAACTTCCGTATAATTGCGAAGGTAATTAGATATTTTTTCAGGAGGTAGATTAATGAATTATCTAATAGGTGTAGATATTGGTACTCAAGGGACAAAAGCAGTTTTAATTAATGAAAATGGTAAAGTACTTTCTCATAGTTATAAAGGATATGAAGTAGAGACACCAAAACCTTCTTGGGCTCAACAATGGCCTGATGTGTGGGTTGAAGCGACTATAGAAACTCTAAAAGATGTAGTAAATAATACAAATGTTAACAACGATAATATAAAAGGAATTGCAATAAGTGGCCTTTATGGAGGTTCTGGAATACCTGTAAATAAAGATTTGGAACCTGTTGCTCCTTGTTTAATCTGGATGGATAGAAGGGCTGAAGAGGAAGTAGAATGGATAAAAAACAATATTGATATCGATAAATTATATCAAGTTACAGGTAATCACGTAAACTCTTACTTTGGTTTTACAAAGATACTTTGGTATAAAAATAATAAACCAAAAGTGTGGAAAAAAACTAAGTATTTCATTCCTCCTGCAAATTATGTAATCTATAAATTGACTAAGGAATTAGCAGTTGATCATTCTTCGGCAGGTAATATTGGGGGAGTATATGACTTAAAAGAAAGAAAATGGTCTAAAGAAATGATGGACGACCTTGGTATTCCGTATGATTATATGCCGGAAAGGTTAGTTGAATGTACTGAAAAAGTTGGTGGGGTAACAAAAGAAATTTCAAAGAAAACAGGTTTAAAACAGGGCACACCAGTAATGGCTGGTGGAGTAGATGCCCCTGTAGCCACCTTAGGAGCCGGTGCTTTTAGTGAAGGTAACCATGTTGCCATGATTGGTACTTCAATGTGTTGGGGATTTATTACCCAAAAAGCAAATTTATCTAAAAAACTGGTTAGCATGCCTCATTCTATTAATTCAATTAATAATATTTATACGTTTGGTGGTTCAAGTACTGCTGGTGCTTTGGTCAGATGGTTTCGGGATGTATTTGGTGAAATAGAAATGCAGGCAGAAGAGAATACTGATATAAGTGCTTACACATTATTAGAGTTAAAAGCACAAGATATCAAACCTGGCTCAGAAGGTTTATTAGTATTGCCATATTTTATGGGAGAAAGAAGCCCAATCTGGGACAGTGATGCAAGAGGTACAATTATCGGATTAAGTCTTTATCATAGTAAAGGACATATTTATAGAGCCTTTATGGAAGGGGTAGCATATGCCTTAAAACACAACATCGAATTAGTGAAAAAGACCGAAGCAGAACTAGATGATGAAATTATCTTAGTCGGTGGAGTCTCTAAATCAAAAATTTGGCCGCAGATAATAGCAGATGTAACGGGACAACCGGTAAGAATAATCAAAGATGATGTGGAAGCTCCATTAGGAGATGCACTTCTAGCAGGGTTAGGAACCGGAGTCTTTAATGAACCCACTGTTATTAAAGATTGGTTAGAATTTAAAGAACCAATCATACCTGATGAAGAAAATAACAAAATCTATGAAAAATATTATGAACAATATAAAGATGTATATTTAAATATTAAAGGTAATATGCATACATTAACAAAATTATAAATTTGTTCAATTTTAATTTTTGATAGTGTAGAGACGATAACCCCCGTTTCATACGGGGGTTAAATCATAAAATTATTTACATTATTTTTGTTCGTCTTCTTCATCTTCGTCTTCGTCATAATCATCATCTTCTACTTCATTTTCATTTTCATCTTCTTCATAATCATCTTCTACTTCATTTTCATCTTTGTCTATCTCATCATCTATTTCTTCTTCGTTTGTTTCTTTGTATTTTTCAAGGTATTCATGGATATTTTCGGATAATTCTT
Source organism: Halanaerobiales bacterium (assembly GCA_021736945.1). Classification (GTDB taxonomy): domain Bacteria; phylum Bacillota; class Halanaerobiia; order Halanaerobiales; family M55B127; genus M55B127. The sequence continues at coordinate 18,652 of JAIPEX010000030.1, forward strand.
CACCTGTCCAATTGGGATTTTCATTTTTATATTCTCTTATAGTCTGGGCGAGTCCGTAACCTAAACTATCATTCGGGTCATCTTCTTCGTTTTCTTCAATTTCATCAAGTTCTTCCAAGGTTTCTCTAATCACTTCTTCAGTTATTTCTTTGTTTTCTGCTAAGTTACTTAGTTCTTCTTGTAACAGCTCTTTTTGCTGTAGAGTTAAATCAAGTTCATATTCATCTAGGTTTAGGTTAATTTCTTGAGCGGATAATAGGGGTACAAAAGCAAAGATTAAAATCAATACTAAACTTGTTATTAAAACTTTTTTCATGAAATAATCCCTCCTATGTAATTTTCAATAAAAAATCAGCTAATTTTTAATAATTATTATTCTTTCCCAAAACTATTTTCAGACCATATAAACAATCTATCTAAAATCAGTATATCATTATAAAAATAGAAATGTTGTAAAATGCTATACTTTTATTTAGATTCCTTATTATTGTTATCTTATAAGTATACTAAACAAATTGGAATTTAATACTGTGGAGAGAGAAGCAGTACTAGGCTAAAATATGATACACTTGATAGATAGACTCAAAAGGGGTTATTTCAAAATAAATCTGAATTTATAATCAAGGCTTAAGATTTTATTCGATCATTGGATGAAAAATTTACTTCGCGGGTCTCAATTTTCATGAAGATTTAAGTTTTAAATGTGTATTCCAAACTTTTGTAAAATCAAAATCATGGTGAAGTAGATAACAACCATAACTACAGTAGATAAAAATAAAGCCAAATAGAAATTCATATCAGCGTTTAATAATTTAGGTAAAACTATAAATAGTGATAGTGAGGGCAGCACCATCCAAAAAACATTTTTAGACAACTGAGATACTTGTGTTTTACTATTGGTATCAATATATAACCAGATCATGCCTAAATAAGAAACAAGAGGTAGTGAAGCTAATATTGCTCCAAATAAAGAACTTCTTTTGGATATTTCAGAAACTGCTACGATGATAATGGCTGAAATAAGTGTTTTAACGATTATATATCCCATAATTTATACCCTCCCTAATCCTTTGAAAGTAGAGTTGTAATAATATTTAAATCATCAACTGCATGATGATTTCTCATAAGAAAAAAGTTCTATTAATAATATACCATTTTGACCGTTTTTGTTTGCATAAATAAAATTTCATTCAAACAAATTAGTGATAATTATATAATTAAATATTAGTTAATATGTTCCTGCAATTTTTTATACCAATAAAACGATTGTTAGAGATGATATGAAAAATCAAAAAACACTTTTAAATTTTAATTTATTGCTTTTTAACTGAATAATAGAATGCTGCATTTATTTCAAACTTAAAAGGTATAACATTTGTTTTATTGAATATGTAAAACAAGAAAATAATCTATTAATATAATATCATAAAGAAAGGACTGGAAATTATGAAATTAATATTATCACCTAGTAAAACGCAAAACCATGAAAGAAAATGTGAAGAAAAAGGTAGAAATATTTTATATGAAGATAAAACTAAAGAATTATTTAATTATCTTAAATCACTGTCAAAAGATGAGTTGAAAAAAGAACTTGATATACAGGGAAATTTGTTAGATAGAACTTATGAACTTTATCGGGATCACAGTTATGAAGATGAAACTATTCCTGCTATTGAATGTTATAATGGATCATCATTTAAACAAATTGATTTAGATAATTATGACCAAGACCAGTTTTCATATATGCAGGATAAGCTCGTTATAATTTCACCTATGTATGGTCCTTTAAGTTCAGATACAGGGATCTGGCCCTATAGACTTGAAATGAGACTTACACCAAATGGAATTAATCTCTATGAATATTGGCAGGAAATTATGCAGGATTATTTTGAAGATGTTGATTTAATTATCAATTTAGCTTCAAATGAATATAGTAAAATTGTTGAAGATAATTATCAGGGGAAAATCATTGATTTTTATTTTAAAGAAGAAAAAGAGGATGGTAGTCTAAAAACAATGGGCTATTATGTTAAGCATAACAGGGGCAAACTGCTTAATGAACTAATAAAAAAACAGGTTAACAATATAGAGCAGATTAAAGAAATTGATTTTGATGGTTATAAGTTTGATGAGAAACGCTCTGATGAAAAAGAATTTAAATTCATAAAACCATATAAAAATTAAGAAGGTAGCTTGATTTTTTCACAATTGTTATTTTAATTAAGAAGAAAAAAATAATAAGATTTGTTTCGAAACTATTCCCAAATTACCAGAATTAGATTTCTGGATTTGGGATTTTTTTATTTCAATCAATAAAAAATATTTTGAGTTTGTTAACTCAGTTATGGGGAAAATAATGCAACTGTAAACTTGACAAAATACCTATGTTTAATTATAATTAACACTGGTAATGAAAATCATTCTCATTTAAATAATTAAACTAGGAGGAAATATTTGATGATTTCATTTAATAAAAAAAGTTTTAAAAACATAAACATACTAATCTTATCAATACTATTTTTAAGTCTCGCATTTTTTAGTTCACCTATTCAAGCAGAGGATACTAGAGTAATCGAACATGCGATGGGAACAACAGAAATTAAAGGTACACCACAAAGGATTGTCGTTTTGTACCAAGGTGCAACAGATTCCATATTAGCCTTTGATAAAAAACCTGTAGGAGCTGTGGAGTCTTGGATTCAAAAACCATGGTATAAATATATTAGGGAAGAAATGGACGGAGTAACTAATGTAGGTTCAGAAACTCAACCTAATCTAGAAAAGATAGTTGAGTTAGATCCTGATTTAATAATTGGATCAAAACTAAGACATGAAAAGATATATAACAAATTAAGTGCAATTGCCCCGACTGTGATGTCTGAAACGGTATATGAGTGGAAAAAGACTGTTAACCTTATAGGTAAAGCAATAAATGAAGAAGAAAAGGCACAAACAATAATTAAGGATTGGAATCAAAGAGCAAATCAATTTAAAGAAAAGGTTGGTAAAAAAATTGATTCAGAAGTTTCAATAGTTAGGTTTATGACTGATCATGCAAGAATTTATTACACAGGTTTTGCAGGCAGTATATTACAAGATGTTGGTTTAAAAAGACCTGAAAATCAAAGAAAAGACAAATGGGGTATTAAATTAACTTCTAAGGAAAGCATCCCTAATATGGATGGAGATGTAATATTTGATATCACAGATGATTATTCAGGTGATGAAGCTTCTTTTGAAACAAGAGATGAATGGCAAAACCATCCTCTTTGGAATAATTTAAAAGCTGTAAAAAAGGGTAATGTATATAAAGTAGACTCAGTTATCTGGAATATGGGTGGCGGAGCTATTGCTGCCGATAAATTATTAGATGATTTATATAAATATTTTGATATAAACTAAATTAATGAAAAAGGATAGAATTATATTTTTATGATTCTATCCTTTTTTAAAAAATATCATATTATTATATACATAATGAAAGGAACAAACTATGAAACATTTGTTAGTAAGAAATAAATATAAATTTATTGGCTTAATAATAGGGATAGGAGTCCTATTTATATCATTTTTATTAAGTATTAAAATGGGACTTACTCAGATTGATTTTAAAACAGTATTTAATTCCTTTTTTAGTTATAATTCAGAGATTACTAATCACATAATAATTAGATCTAGCCGTTTACCAAGAGCAATTATTGCTTCACTTGTTGGTTCAAGCCTTGCAATTGCAGGAGCGTTAATGCAGGCAATTACTAGAAATCCGCTTGCTTCCCCTAGTATCATGGGAATCAATGCGGGTGCATTATTTGCTGTAACTATAGCAATTACCATATTTTCTGTTAGCTCGTTAGTAAATCTGATGTGGATAGCCTTTCTAGGTGCAGGATTAGCTGCATTTTTGGTATATATTTTAAGTTCAATTGGTAGAGAGGGTTTAACCTCGATGAAAATCATATTAGCAGGAGCAGCTATTACTGCTCTATTTGTTTCTATTACACAAGGGATTTTAGTTTTAAATGAAACAGGTTTACAGGAAGTTTTATTCTGGATAGCAGGTTCAGTCTCAGGTAGGTCAATTGATATGTTATTGCCTATTTTGCCTTTTATAATTATAGCGAGTGTCACAGCATTTTTACTATCAAATTCTATTAATATAATGGCTGCAGGTGATGATATTGCCCGTGGATTAGGCCAAAAAGTTATATATATGAAGGTAGTTCTTACTATTATTTTTGTAATTTTAGCTGGTAGTTCAGTAGCAATAGCAGGCCAGATTATATTTGTTGGTCTAATGGTTCCTCATATTGCAAAATTATTAGTTGGACTAGATTATAAGTGGGTAATACCATATAGTAGTATAATTGGAGCCAGTTTAGTCTTAATTTCAGATGTAATTTCTCGTTTTGTAATTATGCCAAGCGAATTACCTATTGGTGTAGTGACCGCTTTATTAGGAACTCCATTTTTTATATATATTACTAGAAAGGGCTTTAATCAATCATGAAAAAATATTTAAAATATAGAAGCAAAAATGGTTTAATATCATACATTATTGAAAAAAGAACTATTAATACTATTTTAATATTATTGTTTGTATCACTAGTTTTATTAATAATGACAATTAGTATTGGTAATACTAATATTTCATTTATCCAGGTAATCAAAACCTTGCTTGGCCAAGGAAGTAAAAAAGAGAATGTTTTAATCAATATTTTAAGGTTACCAAGAGGATTAGCTGCTTTATTTTCCGGAATGGCTTTAGCTGCAGCTGGAGCAATTTTACAGGGCATAATCCGAAATCCGCTTGCTTCTCCTTCGATTTTAGGAATAACAGGTGGTGCTTCTTTTTCTTCGGTATTATTTATTACTTTTCTTTCTAGTATGTTAAGTATTAAATGGTTACCTTTGTTTTCAATCTTAGGTGCTGGTTTAGTTACTTTTATTATCTATATATTAGCTTGGGATAAAGGAGTAAGACCGATTCGATTGGTTTTAATAGGAATTGGGATTTCGGCTACAATGAGTGCCTTAGTGAATTTAATGATAATTGTTAGCCCAATATATTTGGCCAATCAAGCTTATATATGGTTAACTGGAAGTGTCTATGGCACTAATTGGAATATAATATATTCTGTTATCCCTATAATTATTTTATTCTTAATTTTAGCATTAACATATTCAAGGGAAGTAGAAGTTCAAGAATTTGGGGATGAGATTGCGGCTGGAGTTGGATCAAGAGTTCAAAAAAACAGGTTTATCTTATTATCAATAAGTGTAGGTTTAGCCGGGGCAGGAGTTTCTTTAGCAGGAGCCTTAGGATTTGTAGGATTAATTGCACCTCATATTGCGCGTAAATTGGTTAACCGTTCTTTTGATGGGATCCTAGTAATATCTGCTT
>JAIPEX010000031.1 GCA_021736945.1 Halanaerobiales bacterium
CCTTTCGTACTGTGTAATAGATTAATAGTTTCTAGGACAGAAGCCTATCCATAATAATGGAGGCAGCGCTTCTGACCGAAAGATGATTATAATCTGTTTTACCTTTTACTGGTTCTAAAAGATAATCAGATTTTTTAATAACTTCTTTTGTTAACCCCCAGCCTGTTCCAAATATTATAAGATAAGGGTTATTTGTGTTTTGCATCATTTCTCTAAGATTTTTAAATGATATAGTCTCTGCGCTTTTTTGGGCACTAGTAGTAATTATTGTTGGTTCTTTTCCTGTTGAAGCTTTTATTTCATTGATTGTCTCATCTAAAGTATCTTTAATTTCCATAACTTTAAATGCTTCATGCCTTGTGCTATTATATTCAGCCCCAAAACCACTTGTCCAGTAGTCGCGCATCCTTTTAACTAAAGCCTGTTGAGACTTAAGTTGGTTAACTACATAATATTTATTTATACCATAAGTTCTTGCTGCTCTAGAAATATCATGTAAATCATAATTAGTGACAGTAGTTGTAATAACATCACCATCTTTATTATATACAGGATGATGAACTAGTGCAATAAATACATTTTCATTCATTATCAATTACTCCTTCAAGTTCTTCTTTTATTTCTCGCAGCAATTCTTTTTGAGTTTCCGATAACTTGGTTTTTTTTAGTAAATCCGGCCTCATTAAATATGTTCTCTTTAAAGCCTGTTTTTTTCTCCATTTTGCTACCCTCTGATGATCACCACTTAAAAGAACTTTGGGAACTTCCATTCCCTTAAATTCAGAAGGTCTTGTATAATGAGGATAATCTAAGATTCCATTATAAAAGGAATCATTCTTTTTAGAATCATCATGTCCCAAAACACCGGGAAGCATTCTTGCTACTGCATCTACAATTACCATAGCAGGTATTTCTCCCCCAGTAAGGACATAATCACCAATAGAAACTTCAAGATCCACAAAATTTTCTCTGATTCTCTCATCAACACCCTCATAATGTCCACAAATTAAGACTAAACGGTCTTTATTACTTAAATCCTTGACCATATTTTGGTCTAATTTTTCACCACGGGGTGTTAATAAAATATTTGTAGATTTTTTCTTGAAATTATCAGTTATATCTTCTAAAGCATAATAAATCGGATCCACTTTCAAAACCATACCGGCTCCACCGCCATAAGGATAATCATCAGCAGTGTTATGTTTATCTGTAGTATAATCTCTAATATCCGTTAAATTTATATCTATAATACCATTATCTCTGGCATTTTTTATTATACTATCTGAAAAGGGGCCTTCAAACATTTCTGGAAATAATGTTAAAATGTCAAATTTCATATTTTTCACCCCTATTAACTTATAGATCTAAAATTCCTTGGACTGGGTCTATATATATTTCTTTTTCTTCTATATCTATTTTTTTAATATATTGTTTACTCATTGGAATCATAAATTCTTTGTCTGAACCTTCTACAATTAAGATATCTGTACCACCGGTATCAACGATATTTATTACTTTACCAAGTTCTTTTCCAGCTGGTAAAATTACTGTTGAATCTATTAATTGATCCACATAAAACTCATCTTCAGCTAAGGGTAATAGTTCCTCCTGCTGAATCTTTACTATATAGTTACGATATTTCAAAGCTTCACCAATATCATCAATACCTACTAATTTTAAAATCACAAATTTCTTATGAAGCCAGATATCCTCAACAGCCTTTTCAATTTGTACAGTTTTATCAGGGCTTACTAAAATAACTTCATCCAGCAATTCAAACCTTCTTAAGTCATCTGTAAAAGGAGTAACTCTTAGTTCTCCCTTGTTTCCCTGGTTTTTTGTTATTTTCCCGACTGTTATTAGTTCTTCCATATTATTTACTCCATTTACTATTTTATTTTAACTTCAACTTTTTTACCTTCTTTAGTAGCAGAAGCTTTAACTACTTTGCGAATTGCCCTAGCAATTCTACCTTGTTTACCTATCACTTTGCCCATATCATCTTCAGCAACAGATAGTTCAACAACAGTAGTACTGCCATCTTCTACTATATTAGTTTTAACTTCCTCTGGTTTATCAACGATATTTCTTGCAATTACTTCAACTAATTCTTCCACAGGAGTAACCTCCTTTTACTTTTCTTGGTTTAAAAACTTTTGATAAACACCTGATTTCTTTAACAAGCTCTTCACTGTATTAGATGGTTTTGCACCATTGTTTAACCATTTAAGAGCTTTCTCTTCATCAATTTTATAAGTTTCAGGTTCTGTGGTAGGATCATAATAACCTAACTGTTCCACAAATTTTCCAATAGGAGCATTGCGTGAATCAGAAACCACTAACCTATAAGAAGCACTTCTTTTTTTACCCATTCTTTTAAGTCTAATTTTTACAGCCATTAAAACTTCACCTCCTTGAAATAATTAACAATATTTGATCTATGATTAAAATGGTAAATTCATATTACCCATTAATCCCTTGCCTTTACCTTTACTGTTGTTAAACTTCTTAATCATTTTTTTAGTTTCTCTATACTGTTTTAACAAACTATTAACTTCCTGAATACTTGTCCCACTGCCATTTGCAATTCGTTTTCTACGACTGCCATTTATAACACTAGGATCATTTTTCTCTTCTTTAGTCATTGAATTTATTATAGCTTCAATATGGTCAAGACGTTCTTCATCAACCTGGAGATTTTTAAGCTGTTTAGCTCCACTCATTCCAGGTATCATACCCATAATTTCTTCCATTGGTCCCATATTTCTTAGCTGTTCAAGCTGATCTAAAAAATCATCAAAAGTAAATTTATTATTCTTTAATCTTTCCTCTAATTTTTTAGCTTTTTCTTTATCTATAGATTTTTCGGCTTTTTCAATAAGACTTAATACATCACCCATTCCAAGAATTCGATTTGACATTCGATCGGGATGAAATGGTTCAAAATCATCTAGCTTTTCACCTGTACCGATAAATTTAATCGGTTTTCCAGTAACTGCTTTTACAGATAAAGCAGCACCACCGCGAGCATCACCATCTAGCTTAGTTAAAACAACTCCATCTATGCCGAGCTTTTCATTAAAGTTTTCGGAAACATTTACTGCATCCTGGCCAGTCATGGAGTCCACAACTAGAAGAATTTCATCAGGATCAGTATTTTCTTTTACTTCCTGTAATTCATCCATCATATCTTCATCAATGTGTAAACGACCAGCTGTATCTAAGATAACGATATCATTACCAGCTGATTCTGCTTTACTCACTCCGGCTTTGATGATATCAACCGGATCTTTTTTGTCTCCCATCGAAAAAACTGGGACTTCAAGTCGTTCTCCTAATACCTGTAATTGTCTAATTGCTGCCGGCCTATAAATATCTCCAGCAACTAATAAAGGATTCTTACCTTCATTTTTAAATCGTTTTGCCAATTTACCAGCTGTAGTGGTCTTACCAGAACCCTGTAAACCAACCAACATAATTAAGGTTGGAGGCTCAGAAGAAATTTCGATTTCACTCTGTTGACCACCCATTAGTTTGGTAAGTTCTTCATTAACTATTTTAATAACCTGCTGTCCGGGAGTTAAACTGTCCATAACTTCCTGACCAACAGCTCTTTCTTTAATATTATTTATCAAGTTTTTGACAACTCTATAGTTAACATCAGCTTCTAAAAGTGCTAGTTTTACCTCTCTTAAGGCGTTATCAACATCTTTTTCATTTAATTTCCCTTTACCACTTAATTTTTTTAATGTGTCTTGAAGCTTTTCAGCTAAACCGGAAAATATCATCTAAAACTGTACCTCCATCTTAAATATTTTTGTTCATTTCATTTAATTTATCTATAAGAAAAATTCTAGCATCTTCTTTTATATCTTCATTATTTTTTACAAATTCAAGTAATTCTTGAATTATTTTTATATTTTTTTTGTTGCGTGCTACTAGATTCAACTCTTTTTCATAAGACTTTAAAGTATCCTCAGCTCTATGCAAGTGATCATAAACTCCTTGGCGGCTAATGTCCAAGTTGTCGGCAATTTCACCTAATGACAGGTCTTGATAATAGTAGAGTTCTACTATTTTCTTCTGCTTATCTGTCAGCAGTTTGCCGTAGTAATCAAAAAGCATACCTATTTCAATTGTCCTGTCCAGCATTTTAACCACCAAGCTTGTTAAGTATTATTACTTTACACTCATTCACAAAGCATAGTATAACTTATTAAAGCAAAGTTGTCAAGGGTTCGCATTATGAGAATAAGGCATCTACGAATTTTTCTGGGTTGAATACTTGTAAATCATCTTCTTTTTCTCCTACACCTATTAACTTTATGGGAATACCCAGTTCATCTTTTACAGCCACTACAACTCCACCTTTTGCTGTACCATCAAGCTTTGTCAACGCTATACCATCAATATTTACCGCTTCATGAAATAATTTAGCCTGAGAAATAGCATTCTGTCCATTGGTAGCATCTAAGACTAGTAAAATTTGCTTGTGAGCTTCGGCCGCTTCTTTGTATATAACTCTCTTAACCTTTTTTAATTCTTCCATTAAATTCTTTTGAGTGTGTAAACGACCTGCAGTATCAACTATTAATACATCAGCCTCTTTGGATCTCGCTGATTGAATAGCATCATAGGCAACTGCTGCCGCATCAGAGCCTTCCTTTTGAGCAACTAACCTTACACCCAGTTGATTGGTCCAAACTTCTAATTGGTCTATTGCAGCAGCTCTGAAAGTATCACAGGCTGCAATCATGACATCTTTACCCTGTTTTTTTAATTTACTAGCTATCTTAGCAATAGTAGTGGTTTTGCCAGAACCATTAACTCCAACTACCATAATTATATTAAGTCCATCTTTTAAAGTAAGTCCACCTTTTTCATCTTGAAGAAAATCACTTAATTCCTCTTTAAACACTTTATAAAATTCTTTAGTATCTTCAATATCTTCTTTTTCGACTTTTACTTTAAGGTCTTCTATCATCTTCATTGTTGTATGAACACCGATATCGGCTTGAATTAGTAATTCCTCTAATTCAGTAAAAAACTCTTCATCAAGTTCTTTTCCACCGGTGAATAAGTCATTTAACTTTCCAAATATTCCTTTTTTTGTTTTACTCAAACCATCTTTGAGCTTCTGAAACATACCTTTATCTTCATCTTCACTGTTTTCTACATTTTTAAATATAGACATAATCATTATTCTCCTTTTTTATTAATTATTGAATATGTTCTTTTATATTAAGTGAAACAAGTTCAGTTACGCCCTTATCAGTCATAGTTAAACCATAAATATTATCAACTGCAGTCATCATATGTTTACGGTGAGTAACTACAATAAATTGAGCAAAGTCAGTGTATTCTTTTAAGAAGTTAGAAAACCTAACAACATTAACATCATCTAAGGGAGCATCAATTTCATCTAAAATATAAAATGGACTAGGATTAACCTTTAATAAAGCAAATACTAAAGCAATTGCTGTTAAAGCACGTTCTCCACCAGAGAGTAATGTTAATTTTTTTAACTTTTTACCTGGTGGTTGAGCAATAATTTCTACCCCAGTCTCTAATAATTCGTTTTCATCAACTAAATTCAGTTCTGCTCGTCCTCCATTAAACAAGTCTACAAAGATATCTTCAAATTCTTCTTTGATTTGGTAAAAGGAGGTCTTAAATTTTTCCATCATAGTTTCTTCTATTCTATTTATAATATTAAGTATAGATTCTTTAGCTTCTTCCAAATCATCCTGCTGCTCATGTAAGTAATCTAATCTTTCCTTTAATTCTTCGTATTCTTCAATCGCACCTAAATTAACACTACCTAATTTAGATATTTTATCTCTTAATTCATGAACACGCTTTTCAACTTCTTCTGGATTTTTTACTCGTTCTCTTTTTTCATATTCATCTTCCTGAATATCAAAACTGTATTCATTATGAAGCCTTTCTTCTATATTTTCTGTTTTATCATTTTTACGAGTATAATCAAGATTTATTTTATGCAGTTTATCTTTTTTCTCATTAAGTTCCTCATTTAAATTTTCAACTTCTGTTTCCAACTGCCCATATTCTTCCCGCATTTGCTTTAAGTCAATCTCATATTTTTTAACAGCTTTTTCTGCACTATTAACATCAGCTTTAATTTGAGCTTTTTGTTCCTTTAATTTAACTTTTTTATCTGATAATTCATCTAACTCTTTTTTTATAGTTTTAATTCTTTCTGTTTTGTTATTTTGTTCATATTTGTTTTGTTCTATAGAATTTTCTAGATTTTCAATATCTTTTTTAACACTTTTTATTTTTTCCTGTTGGGTAGCAAATTTTACACGAATATCAGTTAATTTTTCCCGCATTTCTTCTATTTCATCACTTAATTTATCAATATTTTTTTGCTTTTCATTAATAATATCTTTTTCTTCATCATAATTCTGACTATTTTTTTCAAATAGTCCACTTAAATGATTTTTCTCTTCTCTCAATGATTTTAATTCATCATTTTCTTCAGCTATTTTTTCATCAATATTTTCTATATTTTTTTCAATCTGAGCAAGCTGTTCTTTTAGCTCTTTCTCATTATTTTTATAATTTTCCAACTTTAATTGCAGCTGTTGATAATTATTTGAAAGAGTTTCTTTTTCTTCTTCTAATTTTTGGATTTTATCTTTTATATCTAATCCTTCTTTAACTACTTTGTCAACTTCTTCATTTAATTTTTCTATTTCTTTCTCTAGTTCGTTGATTTCCCGCTCACGGTTCAATATATTATTCTTTTTATTTTCCCGACTTCCACCTGAAACTGAACCTCCAGGGAAAATTACGTCTCCTTCTTTTGTTACTATTTTATGTTTTTTATTTATCACATTTGAAATTTCAATTGCAGAGTCAAGGTCATTAGTTATAATAGTATTACCAAGTAAATATTCCATAACCTTTTTATACTTTTTATCAAAACTTACAAATTCTACTGCAAGACCAAGATAACCTTTTTTACCTTGAAAAGATGAAGTATTGATCTTACCGTATGATTTTATTGATTTAATAGGTAAAAAGGTTGCCCGACCACTGCTGTTATTTTTTAAATAATCAATACATTTTTTTGCTGTTTTATCATTTTCAACTACTATATTTTGTAATTTATTACCTAAGGTAGTATCAAGGGCTGTTTCATACTCTTTTTTAACTTCTATTAATTCAGCAACTGCTCCATGTAAATTAGGGAACCGGTCCCCTTCTTTTAAAATATTTTTAACTCCTTTATAGAAACCCGAATATTCCTTCTTTAAATCTTCAATAAATTCTTTCCGCGATTTCTTTTGATAAAGTTTATCCTGTATTTTTTCATATTTGGCTTCTAATTTTTCATATTGGGACTGATAACTTTCTAACTGATTTTTGATATCAGATAAATTTTGCTTCTTTTCTTTTAATGCTTTTAAAGTTTCGTCTTGCATTTTATTATTATTCTCTATCTTATTTTCCACTTGAGCTTTACCAGTCAGGGTCTGTTCTTTTTGGTCTCTTAAATCAGACAAAACGCGTTCTTTATATTTAATTTTTTCTTCTAATTTATCATAATCCCGGCGAAGCTGGTTTATATCTACATTTTCTTCAATTAAATTCTCTCGGTATTCGTTCAATTCATTTCTCAATTTTTTCAAATGATCTATCCGGATGTTATAATCTTTTTCAACTCCATCTTTCTTTTCAGCCCAAAGTTCTAGTTTAGTACTTTCTTTATCTAGTTTTTCTTTAAATTTAGCAAGTTTATCATTTTTATCTACAAGTTCTTCTTTTAATTCTGATAGTTCACGTTCTAATTCATTTTTTTCACGGGTTAGATTATTCTTTCTTTCTTCAATAATATTTAATCTATTTTTAACTTCTTCATTCTTTGTTTTCAAACGATAATATTCATCTTTTTTATCATCATAAGTTACTTCTAATTCTCTTAATTTTTCTTTTTTACTATGTAATTTATCCTTTTTAGTAGAAACAACATCTTCTTTTTTCTGAATTATATTTTCCAGTTCGGATTTTTTACTTCCGAGTTCATCCAAACTTTTAGCTAAATCTTCATGTTGATCAAGTAATAGATTTATTTCTATATCCTTTAATTCTGCACGCAAATCTTTATATTCACGGGCTTTTTTAGCTTCTTTTTCAATTTTTTCAAACTGTTTTTCTAATTCCCAAACAAGATCTTTTATTCTCTGTAGATTTGATTTTGTATTTTCAAGCCTTTTTTCAGCATCCTTTTTGCGGGATTTATGTTTGCTGATCCCCGCTGCTTCTTCAAATAATTCTCTTAAATTTTCCGGCTTCGAATTTATAATTTGAGTAATTTTACCCTGACTTACTATTGAGTAAGAATTATTTCCAAGCCCGGTATCCATTAATAGTTCGTTTACATCTTTTAACCTACATTTGCTATCATTTATAAGATAATCACTCTGTCCATCTTGGGTTACCTTACGGGAAAGCTTTACTTCATCTGTTTCTATATCTAGTATACGCTCAGAATTGTCTAGAAACAAGGAAACTTCAGCTGAAGAGGAAGGAGATAATTTTTCACTCCCTGCAAAAATTACATCAGCCATCTCACTACCACGAAGATTTTTAGCACTCTGTTCTCCTAAAACCCATTGAATAGCATCAACTATATTACTTTTACCACTACCATTAGGTCCAACAATAGCAGTAATCGGAATATCAAATTTTAAATTTATAGTATTAGCAAAGGATTTAAATCCTTTGATTTTCACCTTCTTTAAAAACAAGTATATCCACCTCATTCAAAATTACTTTATTTATACAAGAGAAAAACCTATCCCATACTAAGGATAGGCCCAGAGAAGTTATTATAATATATATATTTTTATTCTCGTCTGGGTGAAACAGTGAATTTAATCGCCGTTCTTACTTCATCATCAACATCTATTTCGATAAATTCAGGTATCATGATCAAATCCATTCCTAAAGGAGCTACATACCCTCTAGAAATAGCGATCGCCTTTACTGTCTGATTGATTGCTCCAGCTCCTATTGCCTGTAATTCTACCTTTCCTTCATCGCGTACAACTGCAGCAATTGCGCCTGCTACAGATTTAGGATCAGAACTGCCCGAAACTTTTAAAGTTTCCATGTGATCTCCCCCTTGTTTTTTACTACATAGGTTATTTTAATAACCTTAATAGATCTTGTACTTCCTCTCTACTTAACTCCTTGTGCTCTCCAGGATTTAAACTCCCCAACGTGATATTGCCAATTCTAACTCTAATCAAACTCACAACTTTATATCCTAAAACATCAAACATCCTTCTTATTTGTCTATTCATACCTTCATGAATTATTACTTTGTAAGTAGTATTTTTATTATCTTCATTAACTTTTTTAATTTCAGCCGGAGCTGTCCGACCTTCTTGTAAATCAATACCTTCTTTAAAATGCTTGATTTCTTGTTTTTTTAACTGGCCGTTAATTACAACTTCGTATTCTTTATCTAATTCATGTGAAGGATGAGTGATTTTATGAGTTAAATCACCATCATTGGTTAATAGTAGTAAGCCACTGCTGTCTAGATCCAACCGTCCAGCTGGATATATTCTTTTATCTACTCCATCTATCAAATCCAGGACTGTTTTTCTGCCTTGGGGGTCTTTCACAGTTGTTACATATCCTGTAGGTTTATATAATTTTAAATACACTTTTTGTTCTTTTTCTATTTCTTCCCCATCTACTTCAATTGTATCTTTTTGGGGGTCAACTTTTGTTCCCATTTCTGTAACTACTTCGCCATTTACCTTCACTCGACCGGCTGCGATAATCTCCTCAGATTTACGTCGAGAAGCAATACCAGCATGGGCCATTACTTTTTGAAGGCGTTCCATCTACATACATCCTTTCATAACATATTATAATATTCTTTAAAAAATATAATATTCCTTTTTATGAATCGGAAAACTTTACTCAATTTAATATAAATTATTTAAAACATTTTTTAAGAATTTCCTAAAAGACCAAATGTTATTTTATAAAGAAAATAGTCAAAGGTATTTCCGCTTAAATTACCAAAATTGATTGTTTTAATTGCTATTTCTATTATTTCTGCTTTCTTTTCTCCATAACTGTTTATTAGTTCAGCTTTGAAATCCTGATCAGGATTCCCTTTTTGGTCTGCCCAGTGCTGCGCATATAGTAAAGCAAGTTGCTCTTCTTCTGGTGAATTGTCTACAGTACCTTCTAATATTTTTGTAAGTTCATTTGATTGAATTCCAGCCTCTAAAGCTAAACGGGTGTGATAATATGTACAGTATCTACAATTATTTACCCCAGTTACTGCTAGCATTAGACGTTCTTGAAAAGTTTTACTAATCAGTTCACCGTTGTTTATTAATTTGATTGTTTTACGATTTTTAAAAAGAAATTTTATATCTTTTATAAAATCAGTAATGCTTTTATAAGTTCTTTTATTGAACTTTTTCATATCTTTCAAACCCTTTTTAAGTACAAATTATGCTTCATCTTCAAAAACTTTTTGATAGTCAATTTCTTCAATATCAGGTAGTTCAGAAATATCATCAAGAGCAAACTTCTGTAAAAATACAGTTGTAGTCCCATATATAATAGGATTACCTATTGTCTCTTTTCTACCCTTTTCCTCTACTAGACTATATTTTTCCAAAGTAGTAAGGGTTCTTTCTACATTTACACCACGGATAGATTCAATCTCTCTTCTGGTAATCGGCTGTTCATAAGCAACTATTGCTAAAGTTTCTAAAGCAGCCGGGCTTAATTTTTTATGTTTTGAAACATTCATATAATTTAAGATAAGATCACTATACGCTTTTTTAGTTTCAAAAACATAGTTATCATTATAGCTGTTAAGTTCAAAGCCGTGGTTTTTTTTATCATATTCTGCTTTTATTTCTTCTAAGATAGGTCTTATTGTAGAAATCTTCATATCCATTACTCGAGCGAGTTTATCAATATTGACTGGTTCTTCTGCGACAAAGATTATTGACTCTATCTTTGCCAGATCTGTTTTTTCCATTATATCACCTGCTTTAAGCTAATGAAACCTCAATTGGTGAAAAAAGCTTATCTTGAATAACTCTCACCTTATTAAGTTTCATTAACTCTAATATACTTAAAAAAGTAACAACAATTTCCATTATATTTTCCCGGTCTTCTATTAATTTATAAAAATTGACCCTTTTGTATTTATCTAAGGTATCTAATACATCATTGATTTTCTTTTCTACCTTTATTTTTTCAACAATAATGTGTTCTACTTCTTCTATATCGTCATCTTCCAAATCATTATCAGAATAAAGAGCCTTAAGATACATCTCTTTCATTTCATTTAAATTAACTTCAATTACCACTTCTTCTTCAAAGTTACGATATTTATCTAGATTTGAATTATTTTCAAAAACATCTCTTCTTTCATCAAACCGATCTGCAAGGACAAAAGACAGTTCTTTATATAATTGGTATTTTCTTAATCTATCTACAAGGCTTTCTTCCTCATCTTCATCTTCATCATCGGCCTTTGGTAAGAGATATTTGGCTTTGATCTGGACCAATTCAGCTGCAATTACTAAAAATTCACTAGTATACTCTAAATCCATTATATGTTGATCTATATAATCTAAGTATTCTCCAGTGATTTTAGCAAGGGAGATCTTGCTTATCTCTATTTTATTTTTCTTTACCAGCTGGTATAAGAGTTCCAACGGGCCCTGGAATTCATCCAATTTTACCTCATAATCCATAATTTCCACCTTGCTTTTTTTAAATTAATATGCCTAAGAAAAAGTTAACAAAGGGACTAATCATACCCCATAAGATTCCTGTGTATGCTAAAATCAATAGGATAACCATCCCAATTGGTCCCTGTAGTTTATTTAAATATTTGTCAAAGTTGCTAGGTATTAGACCTCTTAAAATGTTTGAACCATCCAATGGTGGAATCGGTAACAAATTAAAAAATCCTAAACTTAAGTTAACAATAACTGCCAATAGTAAAAATCTTAAAATCACATACTGCATATCACTAAGCTGGGTACTGATAGCTCCCACAGAATTTATATTAGCAAAAAACATAACTGTTCTGAAAATAATAGCAAATATTCCAGCCATAATTAAATTAGAACCGGGACCTGCTATTCCAACAATCATTAATCCTTTACGAGGATTTTTATAATATCTAGGATTAATTGGGACTGGTTTTGCCCAACCGATTCTTCTGGTAATAATTAATACTAAACTCCCCATTAAATCAAGGTGAGCTATTGGATTTAGTGTTAACCTTCCATTTTGTTTTGGAGTTGGATCTCCTAATAAATATGAAACATAACCATGTGAATATTCATGTATTGATAATGATAATAGTAAGATTGGTAATACAAGTATTAATTCCATTATATTTGGCATCTTTTATTTCTTCCCTTCCAATTTCTTCTTTAATTTTTCAGCATAATCTAATTGTTCTTCTCTTGTTTTTAAATTATTTTTTAACACCTGTCTTTTAATAAGTTTTAATGCAATGCTAATAATTGGACCTTCCTTAAAACCCAATTCAATCAGATCATTTCCATCAACCGCAAGTTTTATATCGGAAATTTGTTCTAAAAAATAAAATATTTTATCTTCTAATTTTTTATTGTTGTGTTCGGCAAGTAAAAGTACTAACTTTTCATATGAGATATCTTTTAACTTATTATATACATCAACACTACCTGTAAGTTCAATTATTTCCTCTATATTATATTCTTCAGTTTTAAACAGTATTATTTCTTTTAATTTTGTTTTTACTGACCAGCGCTCAATTAAGGAACGCGGTAAATCTTTAAAAATCAAAGAAAAATATACTGCCCACTCTTTTACATTATAATTATTATTATTGAAATATGCAAGGTAATAAGCAGCTCTTTCCCATTTCTCTTTAATATCATCAGGCAATTGATATTTATCATAAAGTAGCCTTAAAAAAGGTATCTCCTCTAATATTTCTAAAAATCTCAGACCTGGTTTTTCTAAAAATAGTAATCTCAGTTCTTTAAAAATCCTAGGAAAAGTTACATCAGAGAATTCATTTAAGCGAATTGCTTCCTGCATTAACGCTTTAGTTTCTTCTTCTATTTCTAAATCATGCTGCAATACAACCCTAATTCCTCGAATTATCCGCGTTGGATCATCTAAAAAGCTAAATCGATGTAATGCTTTTAAAATCCTGTTTTCCACATCTTCACGAGCTTTAAAAAAATCATAAAGATAACCATATTCTTCTGGATGTAAAGCTACTGCTAAAGCATTTATAGTAAAATCTCGCCGGAAAAGGTCATCAAAAATATCGGCCTTTTTAACTTTAGGTAAGGCTCCTGGATGAGTGTAGAGCTCATTTCTAGAAACCGCAAAATCTAGGTCGTATTTATTATCTATAACCATACTACCAGTCTGGAAATTGGTATTATACTTATAATCTACATTATAGTTGGAAGCTACATCCTTTATTAAACCCTCTATATTGCCTTCTACAACAAAATCAAAATCCTTATTTTCCTTTTTTAAGAGAAGGTCTCTAACCATACCTCCAACTAGAAATACGCGAGAATCATTATCCTGAGCTATCTTACCTATATTTTTAAATATTTTTCGAATCTTACCAGGCAGTTTATCTAACTTCTCTGATAACTTTACTTTTTCAGGAGTTATTGAAACTAATGAACTCACATATCGGTTTTGATTTTGACTTGAAGTTTCTTCTTTATAATATTGATTAAGTATATTTCGTCTTGTAATAACACCAATCACCTTATCTTCTTCGTTTTTAACAGGTAATCTGCCAATATCATTATTGACCATTTTCTCCTGAGCTTTGTGAATGGTATCATCTGGCTTAATATATATCAAATTTTTTGTCATATATCCTTTTACAGGAACTCTATAGATATCATCTTCTTCGGTTAATCTACGCAAATCTCGAGTCGTGAATATCCCCTTCACTCGATCATTTTCATCTGCCACTAATACCCCGGATATGTCTTTGTTTTCCATTAATTGTTTTACTTTTTCAATTTTTTTATCCTGATTCACTTTAACAGGCTTTTGCATAACTTCCTTTACCTTAACAGAAACCTTAATTTTATCTCTAATTGTTGTTTCAAGTTTATTGCGAGCAATTTCAAGATCAGTTTTTAAAGAAACCGAACCTGCTCCGGAATGACCTCCCCCACCAAGGGTACTAAATATTTCTTCTAAGTTAACATTTTCATCACTACTTCTTCCAATTATGATAACTTTACCTTCCATTTCTACTAAAACAAAAACAACTGGTAACTGATAAAGTAATTTAATTT
Organism: Halanaerobiales bacterium; assembly: GCA_021736945.1. GTDB lineage: Bacteria > Bacillota > Halanaerobiia > Halanaerobiales > M55B127 > M55B127. Next base: position 14,361 of record JAIPEX010000031.1, read on the forward strand.
TTTCAACTACATTATTTAAGCCTGTTACATAACGAGGATATTTCAAAGTAAATAGAGTAATATTTTTATCTTTGATTCTGATATCTTTTCTGTGTTTAATTAATAGCTCAAAAACTCTTTTTTGATTTTTATCAAGGGTCTCTAATAGATATTCATTAATTACTTTCTTATTCGCTCCCATATCTAAAAGATAAGCAAAAGCCATCAAATCTTCTGCCTCAGTATTTAGATGCATGAAATTTCCAGTATCAGCGGAAATTCCCAGGGCAAACAATGTTGCCTCTGATCTATTTAATTTAATATTTTCCCTTTTTAATCTGTTCACAATAATTGATGTTGAAGAACCTACATTTTCGGATAGATCTATATTTATCCAGTCTAATTTTTGATGAGGATGGTGATCATATACAATTACTTCAACCTGATTCCAGTTTATTAGTTCTTTCATATTACCTAATCTATCATATTCATGAGTATCAATGACAATAACCCGGTTTATATTTTCATAATTTACTTCATCATATCTAAATATTTCAAATTCATCTTTATAAAGGGCAAGAAATCTTTGGGCAAGAGTAGTCATATTCTCAGAAACTACTACTTTACCTTTTTTATATAATTTTGAGGCCGCTATCATACCTGCCAAGCCATCAATATCTGTATTTTCATGAGATATAATTAGATCCATAAAATCAGCCCCGGGTTTTTATATTTAATATTCTGTAACCTCTTCTAAACATTCATTATCACAAGCCTTACGTCCCACTTTAGCCATATCAATCCATTCTCCATCTTTTTTTACTCGAACTACATCAGCAGTGAAGTCATTTTTAGTTCCTTCAACTGAACTGTTTGATAATAACCAGCTGCCTACTCCATAGATATCAACTGGTACCTGTGATTCTTCAAATTCTCTTATTTTTTTCGGTTTAAAACCACCAGTAGCTATAATTTTTACTTCTTTACAATATTTTTTAGCAGCTTCAATCTGGTTTTCTTTTAAATGCCAATCTTTATATGCATTATTAATTTTTTGTCTTAATTTAAATACTAACCTTGCATTTACACCATTATCTAACTTTTTATCACCTAAAGGCTCAATACTTTTATCTCTTAAACTAGATGAGTTATCGGGTCTTACTCCAAATAACTTATATTTTTGAGCCTTTTTATCTTTACCGGCTTCCTTCAGTTCAATATATTTATCAAACATTGCTTTTAATAATCGCAGACTGGTTTTAACACAATCATTGTCAAAGTCAACCAGAGCAATCCTGTTAACATCTGTTGGCATCAGGCGGGAAAATTGCAGCATTGCTTCTGTAGTATCACCTAAAAATGTTGCAATATAGGAGTGGCTAATTGTACCCCCACCTTTACCTCCCCACCAAGCACCTTGCTCATCTGTGGAAACATAACGATTCATATTTTGGCCGTAATCTTCATTATATGCATTTACACCTAAGGAATAGGCATATCCGTGTAAGGCCTGTAGTTTATAATGAGCAAAACGAGCTGGAAAGAAAAGTATATCTTTACCACGGGCAGCTTCCATAACCTGATATACATTGGTCGCAATTCGAGAAGCTTCAGTCAAAGATCCGATGATCGGTGTTTCTAAATGGGCAAAGTCTCTGTAGCGCCCCTTTATTTTAATCACAGGATCTACACGAGCCGGATTGCCTTTATAATATCCTTTTTGGCCATCCTGACAAGCCAAAACTTCTAAATCATCATAGGTTTTAACAAATTCTCCATCTTCATTTTCATAACCGGTAGAAGTTTTCAACAAGGCCAGGGCTTCATCGATACCTCCTAAAATACAAAAGGGTTGGCGGCGAGGGAAAATCTGCATTTCCACCTCTAAATTCCCTATATCTTCTTCTTTAAAGGTATAGCCTTCTTCAGACAGTTTAGTTAATATTTTACTTACATTTCTAAAATATACATCTGAATACCAACCCTTTTTCATTCTATCTTGATCAATTTGAAATATTTCAATCGGAAGTCGCTCTCCGTCAAATACAGTCATTAATTTCACTCCTTGTGGTATAAACTGAAATCAGTCAATTATTTTATAAATCAATTTTCGAGGTTCTGGTTTCTCTTCTTTTATAATAAAGGAATTATTTAATTTATCAATAGCTTCCTTAGTGTTTTCATTTTCCTTGTTGTGGTATAGAGTAGCTATTTTTTCGCCTTTAGTTACTTTTTCTCCATATTTCTTATGAACAACTACTCCAACTTCATTTAAGATTTGATCACCTTTTTGTTCACGGCCTGCTCCAACTAACATAGCTGCCATACCTATATCTAGCGCTTTCAACTGGCTTAAATAACCGCTAGCTTTGGCTTTGATCTCTGTTGTATTTTCAGATTTTTTAAATTTATCAGGATCTTCAATACAGCTTACATCTCCACCTTGTTTTTTAACTAATTTTTTGAACTGTTCAAAGGCTTTGCCATTCGCAATTAAATCTTCTAATATTTGGTACCCCTTTTGATAACTTTCAACTTCACCTGCAATTTCAAGCATATTTGCTCCTAATGTTAAACAGAGATCTGTTAAATCTTCTGGTCCTTCTCCTTTAAGAGTATTAATAGCCTCAATTACTTCTAGATTATTACCAACAGCGTGTCCTAAAGGCTGTTCCATGTCTGTTAATACAGCAGTAGTGTCTCGGCCAAGTTTCTCGCCAATATTAACCATTATTTCAGCTAACTTTTCTGCATTTTCTAAAGTCTTCATAAATGCACCAGAACCAACTTTTACATCTAAAACGATTCCATCAGCCCCACCTGCTATTTTTTTACTCATAATACTACTAGCAATTAAGGGAATTGAATCAACGGTAGCTGTAACATCCCTTAATGAATAAAGCTTTTTATCAGCCGGTGTTAAATTACCGGTTTGTCCAGCAATTGCTGCTTTAATTTCGTTTACATTATCAATAAATCTATCCATACTTAAATCGGTCTTAAAACCAGGAATTGATTCTAATTTATCAATTGTTCCACCGGTATGTCCTAAACCTCGTCCTGACATTTTTGCAACCGGTATTCCAGCAGCTGAAACAAGAGGAACTAAAACAAGAGAGGTTGTATCTCCTACTCCTCCTGTACTGTGTTTGTCTACCTTTACTCCTTTAATTTTAGATAAATCTATCTGGTCCCCGGATTCAGCCATTGCCATTGTTAGATCAGCTGTTTCCCGATCATTCATTCCGTTAAAATAGATTGCCATCGAAAGAGCAGACATCTGATAATCCGGAATATCACCATTTGTAAAACCATCTATTAAAAATTTAATTTCTTCTTTACTTAATTCATCGCCTTCTCTTTTTTTGAGAATTAAATCATATGCTCTCATGAATTAAACCTCCCAGTTTACATTTCTTTTAAAATTCCTTTAATTAGTGTAGAAAATTCAGGTTTGACTTTTTCTGCTATTTCAACAACTTCTTTATGATCGAGAGGCTGTGGTAAAACACCAGCCGCCATATTGGTTATACAAGAAATTCCTAAAATATTCATTCCCATATGGTTAGCTGTAATAGTCTCTGGAACAGTAGACATCCCAACTGCATCAGCACCAGCAGTTCTTAAATGTCTGATTTCAGCAGGAGTCTCGTAACTGGGACCACTTAAGGCCACATAATTACCTTTAACTATATTTATTTTATTTTCTACAGCAATTTTTTCTGCCAACTCTCTTAACTCTTCATTGTATACTTCTGACATATCGGGAAATCTCGGACCAAATTCTTCTATATTTTCACCTTTTAATGGATTATCGCCCATTAAATTTATATGGTCCTGAATAATCATAAAGTTACCGGGATCGAAGTTGCGATTTATACCTCCAGCTGCATTGGTTACTAATAGGTTTTCTATACCCAGTTTATACATAACTCGTACTGGTAGGACAATTTCTTCCATATCATAGCCTTCATAAAAGTGAAAACGTCCCTGCATGGCCATTACTTTTTTATCCTGTAAATGGCCAACTACAAATTGACCGGCATGACCTTCTACAGTGGAAACCGGAAAGTTAGGTATATCTTCGTATTTTATAACAGTTCTATTTGTAATTTCTTCTGCTAAAACTCCTAGACCTGATCCTAATATTAATCCAACATCCGGTTTAATATCAAGCTTACTTTTTATATAATCTGATGCTTCATTAATTTTATGAATCATTATTATCCCCCTTCAAAATATTATTTAGAAAGCTCTTGCCATTTCTAAAGTTCCCTAAATCAAAGGCTTCAGATATTGTAGATGCTATATCAGCAAAAGACTCTCTAACATCCAATTTATAATCTTCTTTAATTTTATCACCATAGACTAATAGTGGTACAAATTCCCGTGTGTGGTCCGTTCCTTTAAAAGTCGGATCACAACCATGGTCCGCAGTGATAATTAACATATCATTCTCATTTAATTGATCAATAATTTCTGGTAGCCTAATATCAAAATCCTTTAATGCTTTCGCATACCCTTTAGCATTGCGGCGATGTCCAAAAACCATATCAAATTCTACAAGATTAGCAAAGATAAAAGATTTTTGTTCTTCTTTCAAATAATCTATTACAGCATCTACTGAATCCATATTATCTACTGTATGGTTAGATCGGGTTATTCCTTGATTTGAAAAAATGTCCTCTATTTTACCTACTGCTAAAACAGGTATCCCGTTATCTTTTAGTTTATCAAGGATAGTATCATCTGGTGGAGATAATGAAAAATCTTTTCTGCGTTCTGTCCTTTCTAGACTTCCTAATTCTCCTACAAAAGGTCTCGCTATTACACGTGCTACCCCATGTTCTCCCTGAAGTATATTACGAGCTGTTTCACACATTTTATATAACTCTTGCACAGAAATTACATCTTCATGGGCAGCAATCTGAAATACACTGTCCGCTGAAGTATATACTATTGGTTTACCGCTTTCGATGTGCTCTTTACCTAGCTCTTCTATAATTACAGTGCCTGAAGCAGGTTTATTACCTAAAACTTCTCTCCCAATTTCCTTTTCAAATTGTTCTATGACCTCATCGGGAAAACCATCAGGATAAACAGGAAAAGGACTTTTAGAAACTAGTCCAGCCAGTTCCCAGTGACCGGTAGTTGTGTCTTTACCTACCGATTTTTCTTTCATTTTAGAATATACTCCTTGTGTTTTTAATTTACTATCTATTCCCTTAATATCTTCTATCTTACCTAAACCTAATTTTTCGAGGTTAGGTAAATCGAACCCGTCTACTGCTTCTGCAGTATGAACAAGGGTATTGGACCCCACATCTCCATACTCTTTAGCATCGGGTAATTCTCCTATTCCTACACTATCTAAGACGATAAGAACAACTCTATCAATCTCAGGATTAGTTCCTTGCATTTTATCATCTCCATTTAATTGTAAAAATTTTGTTATCTTTTAAATATTCTTTCCTTTATAATTTTATAATATATTGGACCAAATAGCAACATATTAAGGCTCTTTAAAGTTTTTTGAGTTGTGAGATATGAATAAAAAACTCCATTCTCTTTTATGAAAAGAAAATGGAGCTATATATTTAACCTAATATTAAACTATAGTATTACTCTTTAACTTCAATTCCGTTTCTTTCAATAACCTCTCTATACCACTTAGCACTTTCTTTTAAATACCTTTTCTGATTATTTTTATAATCTACATAAATTAAGCCAAAACGTTTTGAATAACCGTAAGCCCATTCAAAGTTATCCATAATAGACCATACATAATAACCTTTAAGAGGGATTCCATCTTCAATAGCTCGCTGGGCATTTTTGAAATGTTCTCTTAAATAGTTAATTCTATCCTGGTCGTTTACTTTCCCATTTTCTGTTAACTTATCATCAAAGGCTGCCCCATTTTCAGTTATATATAATGGTAAGTCAGAATATTCGTTATGAACACGTTCTAATACATTATATATTCCAGGGGGATAGACTTCCCAGCCCATCTCAGTATACTGACTATCATCAACTTTCACTTCTTTTGTTTCTAAGATGTTTTGCTCTTCAGCATGTTTTATAATATTGCGAGAATAGTAGTTAACACCTAAAAAGTCCATTGGATAGCTAATTATAGACATATCCTGATCTCTAATCTCTACTTCTCCTACATTTTTTTCAAAGAATTCGAAAAGATCTTTAGGATATTTTGCTCTAAAGAGTGGATCTAAAACAATTTTGTTGATAAAGTTATCCTGTCTCCAGGTTGCAGCTAAATCTTCTTTTTTATCACTAGCAGGCTGGAAATCACCTAGATTAACAGTAATTCCAATTTGACCATCTCTTTTTTCTTCTTTAAAATTTTTAACTACCATACCATGTGATAAAAGAATATGATGTAAAGACTGTAAAGCAGTCTGATAATCTTGTTCACCAGGAGCATGCTGACCAAAGGCATGACCAACAAAACTTGCTACCCAGGGTTCATTATGGGTAATCCATTGATCTACTAATCCTTCAAACTCATCTATTACCTGTAAGGCATACTCTTGGAAATATTTTGCGGTATCCCGATTAGACCAACCACCTCTATCCTGTAGAACTTGGGGTAAGTTCCAATGATAAAGAGTCGCAACTGGTTTAATATCATTTTTTAATAGTTCATTAATTAATTTTTTATAAAAATCAAGACCTTTTTGATTTATTTTTCCCGTACCTTTTGGAAAAATTCTCGGCCATGAAATAGAAAAACGGTAAGAATCTAGGCCAATCTTATTCATTAACTCCACATCTTTTTTATATTTATGGTAGTGATCACAGGCTACATCACCTGTATCACCATTTAAAATATTTCCTTTTTGGTGGGTAAAACGGTCCCAGATTGATTCACCTTTTCCATCCTCATTATACGCACCTTCAATCTGATAAGATGCTGCTGCAGCACCCCAGATAAAATCTTTTGGAAATTTATACTCGCTCACATTTTTACCCCCTTTTTAATCATATTAAATATTCAAAGCGCTCATCCTTCTTGAAATCCGATAAATTTAATCGAGTATTAAAATTTCCCTGCTCCTTTTACAGGTCTACTGAGATAAAAATCGGGTTCAATTTTATATTTATTTAAATAACTATCTTTTAGACTTTCAATTATCTCTTCTTTATTCGCAGTCTTAATTAAGTTTACAGTACAACCACCAAAACCTGCTCCTGTCATCCTTGCACCTAAAACACCTTTTTGGTCCATCGCTTTTTCAACTAAAAAATCTAATTCTTCTATGCTTACTTCAAACTCATCTTTTAAACTTAAATGAGAAGCATACATCAATCTACCCGCTTTATTATATTCCTGGTTTTCTAAATGTTCACTGAACTTTAATACTCTTCGATTTTCAGTTAAAACATGTGTCGCCCTTTTATAATCTAAATCTTTTAGTTTATTTTGGTATCTAAATAATTCATTGATGTTTACATCTCTAAGACTTTCTACCTCTTCACCTACATTTTCTTTAAAAAACTTTACAACATTATCACACTGTTCTCTCCGTTCATTATACTTTGAATCTATTAATCCTCTTTCTACTTTTGAATCTATAATAAGAATTTCATAATCCTTATTTTTAAAAGGTACTTCTTCATGTTCAATACTTTCACAATCAATCAATAATGCTTTATCTTTTTCTCCCAAAGCTGAAATATATTGGTCCATAATCCCGCAATTAACACCCACAAAGTTATTTTCTGCCTTCTGAGCAATAATTGCTTTTTTAAAAGGGTCTATATTAAAATTATTGAGATCATCTAACCCAAAAGCAGTTACTACTTCTAAAGCTGCGGAAGAACTTAAACCTGCTCCAATTGGAATGTCACCTGTAAAAACCATATTAAAACCATTCGGGTTGTATCCTTCTTTTTTTAATTCACTTACCACACCTATAATATAGTTTGACCAACTATCATTTTTATTAAATTTTAATTTTTCAACAGTCGTCTCAAAGCTTAAGTCAAAATCTATTGAATAAAGTTTTGTCTTTTCATCATCTCTTAACTGTAAATAGGAATATATCTTTTTATCAATTGCAATTGGAAGCACAAAACCATCATTATAATCAGTATGTTCCCCAATTAAATTAACTCGACCCGGGGCTGAGTAAAATCCATCAAGTAATCCGGTATTATTAAATTGTTTATTATAATTTTCTTCCAATAAACTTTTATCCATTTTCCCACCTACTTTTCACAAATATTTTTTGGTGCTGTATTTTTTAATTCTTTTGCTTTGTTTTCTGGTAATGTACCGTTTATAAAAGTCCCTGCTCCTGCTTCACTCCCTGCTAAATATTTTAATTTATCTTTGGTTCTATAGGGAGGATAAAATTCTATATGGAAATGAGAATAATCCTCTGTACCTTTTATTGAAGGCTTTTGATGAATTGACATTATATAGGGAAATACAAAACCAAAAAGATTATCATACTTTTTAATTACAGTTTTTAAGATTGCTGCCAAATCTTTAATTTCCTGTTCACCAAAGTCTTTAAAGGAAGCAAGGTGTTCATTAGCATATATATTAACTTCATATGCATAACGAGCAAAAAAAGGCACTAAAGCAGTAAAACTATCGTTTTTTAGAATAATTCTTTTTTGATCATCTTTTTCCTGTTTTAAAATATCGCAGAACAAACAGCGGCCTGTTTTAGCCAAATGTTCTTTACTGTTATTAAGTTCCTTTTCTAAAATTGGAGGTATAAAGGGATATCCATAGATTTGACCATGAGGGTGATCTAAGGTAACCCCAACTTCTTTTCCCTTGTTTTCAAAGATATATACATAATCTATTTCTTCTCTTAAACCAAGTACTTCATAACGGTCTTTCCAGACTTTAACCAGTTTTATAAAACGACTTAATGGTTTTTTAGACATAACTCCATCATGGTCTGAAGTAAAAAGAACAACTTCACAGACACCCTTTGATTTTTGAACCGGAGTTAACTCCGTGCCGCTAAGTACCGGTTCACCAGGATTTCTCTCAAGAGAAGGAAATTTGTTTTCAAATACCACTAAATCATAGTCTTCTCTTGGAACTTCTGTTTCAAAACCTCCTGGTTCAGTTGGACATAAAGGACAGTAATTTTCTGGTGGATTAAAAGTTCTATCTTGACGATGAGTGGCTGTAATCATCCATTCTTTTAAAATCGGATTCCATCTTAGCTCAGACATTTTTATCTTCCTTTTTATCCTCATTTTTTTCTTCTTCAAAGGTATAATAAATTAAAAATCTGCCGTCATCTTTAGTGACTTTTTCTTTTTTCATTTTCATTTAGAACCCACCTTTTTGATGCCACTGCCAGGCTGTTTTAATAATTGTTTCTAAATCAGGATATTGAGGCTCCCAACCCAATTCATTTTTAATTTTTTCAGAACTTGCAATTAAAACAGCTGGATCTCCCGGTCTTCTTTCACTTTCCTCAGCTGGTATTTTTTCACCGGTAACTTCTCGCGCTGTCTCTATAACTTCTTTTACTGTATAACCTGCACCATTTCCCAAGTTATATATCCTACTTTGCCCTCCATTAGCTATAGCTTCAAGAGACAGTAAATGGGCAGTTGCAAGGTCATTTACGTGAATATAGTCTCTAACACAGGTCCCATCTCTAGTCTCATAATCATCTCCAAATATAT
>JAIPEX010000151.1 GCA_021736945.1 Halanaerobiales bacterium
TCTACTGGCAAATAATCTGGTTCACCATAAACAGCAGCTGAAGAAGCATAAATAATTTTCTCCACTTCATATTTTTTAGCCATCTCTAAAACATTGATTGTTCCTAAAATATTATTTTGAGCATCGAAGAGAGGATCTTTCTATATAGCCCCCTAACAGAATTGGAGAAAAAGTTTGAAAGTGATATACTCTAATTACAAGGGGGAAACACCAATGGCAAACAGAAAATATTCCGATGAAACTAAAGAACAAATTGTAAAAGAATGTCGCGAAATTGGCAACACAGCTCTTGTAGCAAGACGACATAATATTTCTAAACATACTGTTTACACCTGGGTTAAAAAAGCTAAAGAAACTGGATCAGTTAGATCTCTTCCTAAAGATGAAAAAAAGAAAATGAAAGAGATTGAAAATAGACTTAAAAAAATGAGCGGTGAAAATGATAAGCTCAAAAAAATTGTTGCAGAAAAAGAATTAGAACTAGCGATATTAAGGGAGTTACGAGATGAAGTAAACCCCATATAGCCCTCAAAGTTCAGATTGCATCAAAGTGGATAAATAAAGGATATAAAACCTCTATTGTTTTAGACTTTGTTGGGCTTAATTCTTCCACTTATTACAGTAATATAAATAGAGAAGCTGAGAGTGAAAGCACTAACAGCAGCAATTCCAATAATCCTAAAGGAAGACCTATACCAGGCTATTCCTTAACTGAATCAGGTGAAAAAATATCTGATGAACAGATTAAAGAATGGCTACTGGAACTGGTAGCAGGTGATGGTTTTCCTTATGGTTACAGAAAGCTTACAGTCTGTTTAAAAGAAGACTATAGATTGAAAATCAACAAGAAAAAAGTATATAGATTATGCAAAGAATTAGACATATTAAGACCGCAAAGAAAAATCAAAAAGATTCGCCCTAAAAAGATTGCCAAACAGGAAGAAATTACAGAACCAAATCAACTCTGGCAGATGGACTTAAAATATGGATACATAGATGGAACTGATCAATTCTTCTTCCAAATGTCAGTAATTGATGTCTTTGATAAGACAGTTATTGATTATCACCTTGGACTAAGTTGTAAAGCTAAAGATACCTGCAGGGTATTAAAGGCTGCTTTAAATAAAAGAAAGCTGTATAAAGGCATGCATTTGCCGAAAATAAGAACAGATAATGGACCACAATTTGTCTCTAAATTATTTGGAGACACCTGTGAAAACTTGGGATTGGAACACCAGAGAATCCCAGTTAGAACTCCTAATATGAATGCTCATATAGAGTCATTTCATTCAGTTTTAGAAAAAGATTGTTACTCAATCAATGAATTTAGCAGCTTTATAGATGCTTACAAAAAAGTCAGCGAATATATGAATTATTATAATAACAGATACCGCCATGGCAGTCTTAATGATATGCCACCGACAAAATTTTATGAACTAGCTAAAGCAGAAAAAATAGTTGCTGAACCAGTACTAGCTTAAATAGAAAAAAATGAGAAACTAAGAATGAGCGAGCTTAACAAACATATTCTCCATATTTAGGGGGTTGGACCGAAATCAGCAAAAGAATTAATACGGGGGCAACACCTAATAATCTGAATCACTCTACTATGATTAGCATACTAAACTGTCAGCTCCGCTGCATCAAGCCAGCAAAATTGAAGAATATATATTTTTTTAATTGAGTTAAAAAACCAAAATATAATAAAAAGTACTTAACTCAATATTCTTATTCAGAAAGCCTATCATATTTTTCTAAAAGATCTTCAATTGCTTCCTGCATATATTGGGCTATTGGTACTCTCGTATCGTCAGACAACTTTTTTATTTTTTCATAAGCTTCTTCTGTTACATAAGTGGTAAATCGCTTTTTAGACATACTATCAACTCCTGGAAAAAGCATAACATACAATAAAATGTTTGACAACATCATAACTTTATGATATATTATGACTATAGACAAATAAGGTGTATATCTAAATGATTTGCAGTCTGCAAAAAGAAACTCTCAAAAATGGAGAGAGTATAAGCATTCTTTTTATGCTATCAGGGTTTATAGCTCTGTAAAGATACCAAAAAATAATGTTGCAAGTAATCGCGAATAGAGTGGTATCATGAAAGCCTTTTTACTTCCTCATTCATGAACCGGGTTACAATCAATAATGAATAAAGTGGTATCATAAAAGGCAACAGCCCGATCCTCTATTTGTTTTGTGATCAGGTTGGTTCAAAGAATAGTGGATAGAATAGTTTAATTAAAGCTATAATATAATTAATATTACTTCATGAGAGGGGATAAATATGGATATAGTAAGAAGAGTGGAGACTCATCAGATAACTAAAAATCATAAATTATTTTCATTTTGTGATAGAAAATGTTTTGAAAGCAAAAATCTATATAATCGCGTTAATTATATTTTGAGACAAAGATTTACTGACCAGAAAGGTTTTAATAAAGATGAGTTTAATGCTAATTATTATAATCTCATAACTGAATTTAGAAAATGTGAGGCTGCAGAACCTCTAGCTAGTAATTTTTTTGAAGGGATATTAGAAAATTTAGCAAATAATTGGAAATCATTTTTTAAGTCAATAAAAGATTATAAAGAAAATAAGAATAAGTATAAAGGAAACCCTAATTTACCAGGTTATGCTCAAACCGGAGAAATCGGCAGAAAGACAGCTATTAATAGAAAGTTAAATAGAAGAAAAGATGGTAGATTTAAATTTGCTGGTGAACCAGTATATTTTAAACCACAAACAGATAAAAAAATAAAACAAGCTAGAATAGTACCCAAACCTCATGGTGGAGATGTTGAATATTATAATCTAGAAATAGTTTATGAAAAAGAAATACCAGAATTAAAAGAAAAAAGAGAAAATATAGTTGGTATTGATTTAGGAAAAGATAGATTAGCTACAGTAGTCAATAATATAGGAGAAAACCCCTTTGCAATTAATGGCAAGCCTATTAATAGTATAAATGCATATTTTAATAAAAAAAGAGCTAAATATATGTCTTATGTAGATAATAGAGGAACAAGTAATAAAATAAAAAAATTAACTAGAAAAAGAAATAATAAGATAAAATACTTTTTTCATAATGTCAGCAGATATATTGTAGACTGGTGTGATGAGAACGATATTGATACTTTGGTTATAGGTAAAAATAAGAATTGGAAAGCTGAAAGTAATATGGGTAAAAAGAATAATCAAAACTGGGTTTCAATACCACATAATATGTTAGTAAAACAAATAGAATATAAGTGTGAAGATATTGGAATTGAGGTATTAAGACAAGAAGAAAGCTATACATCTAAGGCTAGTTTTTTAGATAATGATAAAATACCGGTATATAAATCTGGAGAAAAAAATTCCTATAAATTTAGTGGAAAGCGAATAAAGCGAGGGCTTTATAAGACGAGTGATGGAACAATAATTCATGCTGATTTAAATGGAGCCTATAATATAGTAAGGAAAAAATTAGGTAATGTATTTAATAAAAAAATATATTTACATCCTGAAATAATTAATATAAATAACTAGAAATAATTTATAGCTGCTCATTTGAGCAGCTATTTTTACTTTAATTAATTTTTATTACCTATAATTAATTTTTCTTTAAGGTCTCCCATTATAGTTTCTAATTCAATATAATTTTCTTTGAAATCAGAATAAAGACCAAAAAAATATTTGTCATCACGAGTTGTAAATAATTTTTTAAACCCTTTGGTTATTCTTGGTCTTTTAAAAATAAAGATAACATTTTCAACTAAATTATTTTTATAAACTGTAACTGCTTTCTTATATCTCCTGTAGCTATTATTGAAATCAAATTCTAAAAAATATCTAGTACCATTGTATTCAAATTTTCCATCAGGAACTAATGAAAAATCTTCTCTATCTCTATTTAACAAAGTTCGACTCTTCCAAAAATCAACACCTAATTTCTCTAGCTTTAATCTTACTTTGATTAATTCTAGATCATGTAATATGGTTCTTACATCGATTCCGTCTGCGACCTTATAATTATTAAGTTCTAAATCAGAAAGTATAGTATTATCTTTTTGATATCCACCTCGAAATACTTCTTTTTTCATATCCAAAACTAATTTAGCCTTTTTAGTAGCTGCTAATAACTTAGCATTTTTTCTTGCAGGATGAAACTCTTTTTTTAGATAATTAGCATTTATAAGTTGAGCCAGGCGGTTATCAATATAAGAAATACCTCTATTCTCCCATATGTATTTTTTTATTGTTTCCCTTTCTAAAAAGTTCTCTTCAAAAAGATATTTAAATAAAAGTAAATCATTTTCAACTATTCTTAGCATTTTATCACCCTAAGTTTTCCTTTTTATAACTAATATACTTTTCCAGATCTTTTGTGGCATCCTTTTTTTTGTTTTTTTCTATAGGTCTATAAGTTATAAAAACCTCCTTTTCTAAATCTTTATATTTTGCTACAGCATATTTTTTCTTCCATTCTGGACCAGATAATTCAGGAATAAATATTTCTTCTATTAAATCAGATAAATCATGGAACACCGAATTTTTTGTAGTTATATAAATAATTCTTTTAAAATTAATTTTATCAAGATTATCAAATTTCATAAAATAATCCCTGTATCTTTTCTTCCCTTTAAATTTTGTTTCTAATTCAACAGCATAATTATTACTACCAATTTTAAACGTAGCATTGGGATTTTTAGCATATTCATTATAATACATAGTATTTCTTCTCCAATGATCAACTCCTAAATCTTCCATCATAAATCTTAACTCAGTAAGTTTGATATCTTCCAGAATTGTATTAAAATTAATATCCTTTTTAAGATTGTATTTTTCAGGATTGTGATATCCAACTAAACTATTACCATTCAATATAACTTCCTCTTTTAATTCTTCATATTTTAATTTATAAACTATTAAAGCTTTTTTAGTCGGGAAAATATAATTTCTATGACTAAGTGGATCCCCTATATATTTTATATATCCTTCCTTTCTTAGATCTGCTAATCTTCTTCTATAGGAACTTTCTTCATAATTTCTTCCTAAATATTTTTTTACAATATCAATATGTATA
>JAIPEX010000152.1 GCA_021736945.1 Halanaerobiales bacterium
CTACTGCAATTGCGGTTATGGGAGTTATATTCAGGTTACAATCCTTTTTCCTGATGTGTGTATTTGGTTTAAACCAGGGATACCTGCCTCTGGTGGGATATAATTACGGTCATAATAAACCGGAGAGGATGAAGAAAACTATTTTCCTGGGCAGTGTGACAGCATTTTCGTTTGGTTTAGTGGGTTTTCTCATATTTCAGCTGTTTCCTGAATTTTTACTCAGACTTTTTAATAGTGATCCTGAACTGTTAAGAATTGGGGTTACGGCTCTGCGGAGAGTCAGTATCTCTTATCTCTTTATGGTCTTAAATATTATTGGTGTGGCAACATTTCAGGCTATAGGCAAAGGTATGCCGAGTCTTGTGATTACCTTTTTGAGGCAGGTAGTACTTTTAGTACCCGGAATGTATTTACTGGGTAAATTTTTCGGTCTCGATGCAACCTGGTTTACATTTCCTATTGCTGAATTTCTAACTTTTATTTTACTATTATTATGGCTGACATTAACACTCAAAAATTCTGTTTATAGAATGCGGGAACAATCTACTACTTAAGGGTGTCTGTGGTGCCTCGATTTAATATGCTGGATAACATTTCAATTTATGAAACCTGACTTAAGTTTTTAGCTGTCATCTCCGGCAAAATTTCTTTAAATTTCGCCATAAACCTTACTAATAAGGCAGGAATCCTGAAATTACTCTAGAATATATTAGTAAGAAGAATAAAAGGAGCTGTTTTTAATGAAAATTGAGAACAGGGATGTTAATTCCCGGGCCAGGATTAACAGAGAGAGTTCCGAAAAGAAGGTTGGCTCACCTACCTCAACAGAGAAAAGTTTTCAGTCACAACTGGAAGATATTAAGCAGGAGGAAATAAAAGAGCGTTTTGATAAATTACTGAACCTTGTTGATAAACAGGGTGATAAGTTAAAAAAATCTCTTGATAAGAAGGATTTAAAAGAATATAAGAAAAGGGTAAAGGATATCTTGCGTTTAATTCAAAATGAGTTTGCACAGACAAAACAGTCATTTAGCTGGGATGGGACGGGAAATTTAAAAATATACACTATTATTGAGAAAGTAGATCAAAATCTTGATATATTACATAATCTTTTTTTGCAGGAACAGGCTGATGTTCTGGAAGTAGTTAAAAAAATTGATGAAATAAGAGGACTTTTACTGGATCTTTATATATAAGCGTCTTGCATAATTAATTAAACTCGCCCCAAAACTCCGCAACGGTTTTCGTTATAACCGATTAGGGGCTGTTTTAAACTCCCTTCGGTCAAACAGAAAAACAGCCTCTTCCCTAATCGGTTATACTCAAACCTGCTCCGTTTTAAGGGTCTCCTTTAATTAATTATGCAAGTAAATATCATTTGTGAAAGAGCCTTATATAATTCAGATCGAGGTTATTATCGGTTGATGTCGTTTCCAGTCTGTAAATCGAAAGTTGAGATTCCATTACATTAAAGAGAATAGGGGTGGATGAAAGTGTTGAAACAGCGGGCCTGGACTATATTTTTCCTACTTATATTTTTAATAATTGCAATTTGTTTTTCTATTTCTGCCGCCGAATTAAACATTTATTTAAACGGACAGGATGTTAGCACTAAACTTGAGACCTTAAAAGAGGATGATCAGGTTTTAGTTCAGGCCCGGGGGCTGGCGGATAGTTTACAGTTAGAAACCAGATGGATCAGGTCTATTAAGACCCTGGAGATAAAAAAAGATGATAAAAAGATAAAAATGATGGCAGATAGTCCTTACCTTCAGATGGGCGAAAAAACTGTTAAAACTAAATCTGAAATGAAAATAGTAAATGGACATACTTATATTCCTTTGAAAAAAATTGTTGAGGCTTTTGGATATGTAACCGAATTTGAAGAAAGTGATAATGCCCTTTATATATTAAACCCTAAATCCTCTATCAAAAAAGTTAGCTGGCGGGAGACGGGGCAGGAAATATTGGTGGAGATGGATAAGATAACTCCTTATCGAATAAAAGAGACTGATGACCCCAAAAAATTAATTCTTGAAATTGATAAAACTTCTCTTGCTCCCGGATTTAAAGAGACTATTTCCAATAATAACTTTTATTTTGAAATTAATAGAGTTGAAAACAGGGCCTGTTTGCAGTTTGTAATTAGTAGCAAATATCCACTTTCTTTTCATCGGAATGGGGTAATCAAAGAAGAGGATAATAATCTTATTTTGAAATTTTTATCTCGTATTAAGTCTATAAAATGGCAGGACAAATCTCTGGCGATAAGGGCAACTGGTGAGATTAACAAACCGGATGTATTCTTTTTAAAGAATCCCAGAAGAATGGTTCTTGATATTCCGTCCCTGAGGTTGAGTGAATATAAGTTGGATTTTGAAGAAAATAAGTGGGTTAAGGATATCAAGGTTAGCCAGTTTAAAAATGATCCCTTGATTTTGAGGGTTGTATTAGAATTAAAGGAAGGAAAGTATTTAAATCCTGTTCAAAATGGAAAAGACAACATCTTGTTATTGAAGCCAGGGCGGAAGACCAGGATAGGTAATTTGAGTGTGAGTGAGAATGAAATAAACTTTAGCTCCGAACATTCTGTCAAACCGGAACTTTTTACCCTGAATAATCCTGACCGGCTCGTCATAGATATATATAATGCTTATCGGGAAGAAGATTTTCCAGAAAATGTTGAGGTTGAAAATGGTTTAATTAAAAAAATTAGGTCTTCTCGCTTTAAGGAAGGAACAGTAAGATTAGTAGCTGATCTTAAAGAAGCAACCGGTTATGACTGGAAACAGGTTAAAAACACAACCGGGGAATATAGACATAAAATAATACTGGAGAATAAGTTTGAAAATATTTCTCTTATTAATCAGGCTAACTATACTAATATAAATATTGGTTTAAGTGGAAAAGTAAATTATAAGGTCAAAAAGTTTTCCTATCCGGATCGGATAGTTGTAGATCTGGAAGGAATTGATGTCAGTCCTCAAAGTTTACCTGAGCCCAGAGGTATAATTAAAGATATTAGGACCAATAATTATAGTGAAGAGGGTTTAGATATAATTAGGATAGTCTTTGAATTGAATAAATTTGAGAGTTATGATGTTATTTCTGATAATCCTGATGATTCTATTAATATTGCCCTTGCCCGGGAGAAATTGGATGAGAGGGAAAATCTCATTATTCTCGATGCCGGTCATGGAGGGTTTGATCCCGGGGCAATAGGTACTTCTGGTCTGGAGGAAAAAGTTGTTAATCTTGATATTGCTCTCAGAGTAAAAAAATTACTTAAAAAATCAGATTATAATGTGCTGTTGACAAGGGAGAAAGACAATTTTATTTCCTTAAAAGGAAGGGTAAGACTGGCAAATCAAAAAAATGCAAGAGTATTTGTTAGTATTCATAGTAATTCTTCCCGGGGTTTTTCTGAGGGAACAGAAGCTTTTCTGGCTCCGGCGAAGACGGGTGATAGCCTGCCTCTGGCGGAGTCAATCCATAATAAACTTGTTGATGAATTAAAATTAAAGGACCGGGGAATTAAAAAAGAGAATTTTTATGTAATAAAATATACGGAGATGCCAGCAGTTTTGGTTGAGGTTGCTTTTCTTTCCAACCCGCATGAGGAATCATTACTTGAAAACGACTTATTTAGAGAACGAGCTGCCTCAGCAATTGAAGAAGGTATATTGAACTACATGCAAAAATTTGAAAAGTGAGGTGGAGGGGTGAATGAAAAAGAGAAAGGTTGTTATATTTTTGCTAGTAATAATTCTGGTGCTGATAAGTATATTTTTTATAACCAGAATATATAGGGGTGAGAAAGAAATAAAGGAAAAAGAAACTCAGGAAGTAAAATTATATTTTTCAACTCAGGATGCTATGAATCTGACACCTGAAATAAGAGAGATTAGTGTTGATAATTTACTTTTTGCCACCCTGGAAGAATTAATTAAAGGCCCTGAATCCTCATCTTTAAATAAGACTATTCCGGAGGGGGTTAAGGTTCTGGGGGTAACAGTGGATAAAGAAATTGCCAGGATTAACTTTAACCGGGCTCTGTCTAAAAACCATTGGGGAGGAAGTACCGGAGAAAGGATGACCGTTTATTCAATAGTGAATACAATGACCCAGTTTGATTCTATTCAAAAGGTACAGATCCTGATTGAAGAGGAGGAGATTAACACTTTGGTCGGCCATCTTGACCTGACTGAACCCCTGTCTGAAAATGAAAGTTTGTATAAATAAAGCCTGCTGCTGAAGGCGTAAATATAAACTTAAAGGGAGTTGTTTGGATGTCCGATAAAAAGAGACCGATCGGTTTACTGGATTCCGGTGTGGGCGGGTTAACTGTAGCCAGCGAGATAGTGAATTATTTGCCGGCAGAAGAGATAGCTTATTATGGTGATACTCTCCACTTACCCTATGGACCCCGATTGCTGGAAGAAGTGCGTGAGTTTGTGTTTGTGATTGTTGATTATTTATTGAGCGAAAAAAATGCTAAAGCTATTATTTTGGCCTGTAATACTGCTACTTCTGCTGCCCTGAAGGCTGTCAAAGAGAAATATTCTGTTCCGGTTTTCGGGACTATTGATAGTGTTACCAAAAGAGCTATTAAAGAGAGCCATAATTATAAAATAGGTGTTATCGGGACAGAGGGGACGGTTAATAGTCAGGCTTATCAGAAATCATTGCTTGCTTTAGATAGAAAGCTTAAAGTTTTTTCTGCCGCCTGTCCTGAGTTTGTAAGACTGGTGGAAGAGGGAAGATTTGCCGGCCCGAAAGTTGAAAAGGTAGCCCGTAAATATCTTGTGGGGTTAAAAGAAGCCGGAGTTGATGTTTTAATTTTGGGCTGTACCCATTATCCCTACCTTGTACCTGTAATTCAGAAGGTAATGGGGAAAGAAGTAACCCTGATCAGTTCAGGGGAAGCTATGGCCCGGGAAGTAAAAAATATTTTAAAAGGTAATAATATGTTAATAGAAGATAAGGGAGAGGAAGAGATAAAGCAACAGGAATTTATTGTCAGTGACCAGGAG
>JAIPEX010000153.1 GCA_021736945.1 Halanaerobiales bacterium
GATCCACAGACACAAATAATTTATTCTCTAATGGAATTATAACCGACAAAATGGAATTTATCAATATGCTTTTCAAAAATTTATCCGGTTTACTTGAAATTAGGGAAATAAAAAACGGCCAGGCCAGCCGTATATGGTTAGACAGTTGGAAGGATATTGAAGGTTATGATCCTCCAGATGATAAGAATATTTATATTGGTATGTTTACACGATCCCGGAAAAAAGGAACCCGAAAATATTGCAAACATACCAGGGTATTATGGGCAGACTACGATAATATGAGTTTAGGGGAAGTAAAATATAGAATTGATATGTCAAAGTTGCCGGGGCCCTCTATGATTATTAATTCTGGCCACGGAATACATTGCTATTGGAAATTAGACAAGCCAGCAGGGCCGGAAATAGAGCCAGTAGTAAAGGCAATTGCTAATAATACAGCTGCAGACGGCCAGGCCACAGATATTGCCCGGGTTATGAGATTACCCGGAACTATGAATGTTAAAGATGATCCTGTTAGATGTAAGATTATAGAAAAGAATAATAAAATATATTCCCTGGAGGATATTGCAGGGGTTTTAGGAGTTAAACCAGAACGGCCACAGGAAGCTACAGAAGGCCAGAATAAGCCGGATATTGATTATCAGAGTATTATATCGAAAGTGGACAGGCCCTGTATAAAATCAATTCTGGAAGGTGTAGAAGAAGGGGAACGGAACTTTACAGCTGGCAGGTTAATTATGTATTTTAGAAATATCAAAGGATATAGTAAAAGGAAAACTAAAAAGATTATTCAATACTGGAATACTTTAAATAAACCGCCAGAGAATGAACGGAAATTACTTAATGACTTTAGATCTTACTGGAAATCAGAATATAACCTTTTAGGTTGTAGGATACCTGATAATATTACTAAACAGCAGATAATAAACAAGTACTGTAATAAAGATAAATGTAATATATATGGCCAGTTTAGAGTAAAAGAAAATCGCAGAATGGTTAATTATAATAACAGGATTATTAAAAGACTAAAAAATTTACATGGCACTTCGTTGATTATGTATGGGGTACTTGAAAAACACCCGGAAGGTTTAACACGCAAAAGAATAATGGAAATAGCCAATATAGGCAGTAAGATGACTTTTTACAGAAGAATTAAGGAATTAATCAATATAAACTTTGTCTTTAAGCGAAAGGGTATAAGGCAACGAGGAATACCCGATATATACAAAGTTGTAAAGCAGGGAACTTATGGGACCGGAAGAACTTCTGTAAGTTATGGGGCGGTTATAGCGGCAGCTAACGGGGCTATAAGCCCAGCACAATATAAAGTATACCTGCTATTACATTGGTATTTATACATAGGCCAGACAAATGATATATACCCTTCAACATTTACACTTGCAGAAAAGTTAGGGAAAAGTCAATCAACAATACAGAACCATATAACCGAATTAAAAAAGAAAGACTTTATCCAGGTGGATAAGGCCAAAGAAGGATATAATATTTATTATTTGCAGGTTTAGTTGCAGGTAAAAAGTTGTTTATATATCAGTTATAATCAAAATCTTAAGTACACTTTTTCAATACCCGGTTGCAGGATAAAAAATGTTTATATAACAAGCATAAGCCAGTTTATAAGTACACTTTTTCAATACAATATAACTTAAAGTATTATATAAGCTATTATCTGAATAATTAATAGTTCATCATGGAGTCCGAAATGTAGATGAGGATTAAATTTGCATTCGGAAGTTAGTAGAGGGGTTCCTCCCGGAGGGAAGTTTTAAAAAAATACTCCCCCTTACTTTTGAAATGATACAGGGGTATCAAAATTAGGAATATATATTTATATTTAGTTTTGGTAGTTTTAGTAAGGAAGTGATTATAAATGCTAGCTGCAAAATTACCTTACCGTTACACTAAAACAGAATTACAGCAGTTAAATATATATCCAAAGTTATCCACACCCCCCCTTTACAAAATCTCTTTATATAGTATTAGATGGGTCTCTGGCGATTTTCAACTAATAAGAGGGAGCCCTATCTGATGATTTTATATTATTAAGTCTATCTCTTTTCTAAATTTTATAACTACAACGATTATTACGATTTTTGTTTTTGAATTTTACTTTGATATTATTTAAATTCTATTATGGAGGGATGATAATTGAAAAGATTAAAGAGAATTACTGTAAAAGAAGAATTTGTTGAGTTGACGGGGAGTTTTATCCAGGCAATGATTTTAGAATTGTTTATTAAGTTAACGGCTGGTGAACTTTTGCAGTTGAGTATCAATATAATAGAGAGAAGGTAAGCTGCAGGAGATCCAAAGTAAAAAGAAATAAATGAGCATAGGCACAAAAGTTAAAAATCAAACTTTTGCTGCCCAGGTACTTGAAATCGCAATATTTATTTTTTGGCTACCGCCGAAAAAATGAGAGGAGGAAAAACTTAAAAATACAAAGATACTGGACCCTGCCTGTGGTAGTGGAGCCTTTTTAAACCAGGCCTTTGATTATTTATTGCAGGAACATCAATGGTTAAATAAACAGAGGGATTTACTAAAAGGTGGTCAGAGTAGTATTTTTGCTCTGGAAACTTTACAAAGAAATATTTTAAAAAATAATTTATTTGGAGTAGATTTAAATGAAGAATCTGTGGAAATTACTAAATTATCATTATGGTTAAAAACAGCTAATAAGCAGAAACCACTTACCAATCTTGATGATAATATTAAATGTGGTAATTCTTTAATTGATGACCCTGAAGTGGCTGGAAAGAAAGCATTCGATTGGGATAAAGAATTTGCTGATATTATGGATGATGGTGGTTTTGATGTAGTTATTGGGAATCCTCCTTATGTTGAACATAAAAAGTTAAAAGGAATTTCTTCTAAGCTAAAATATTATGAAACTTATTCGGGAACTGCAGACATATACGTTTATTTTTTTGAGAGAGGATTAAAATTATTAAAAGAAAATGGGAGTCTCGGTTTTATCACCTCAAATAAATTTATTAAAACAAGTTACGGCAAAAATCTGAGAGAATTTTTAACAAAACATAAAATAAACGAGATAATTGATTTCAGTAGCGTTTTGGTTTTTGAAGCTTTAGTAGCGAGTTGTATTATTTCTATATCAAAAAAAGATAAGAAAAATAACAAAATTAAAATTGCATTTATTAATGATTTTTTTTCTAATATAAATGAATGTATAAAAAACTCAATGTTTCGTCTACCACAAAACAAATTAGATAAAAATATTTGGCAACTAAGAGAAGAATCAAAAATAAAATTAAAGGAAAAAATTGAAGGTTCTTCTGTTGAATTAAGGAAGTTGGCCAATATTTTTCGAGGTGTTACAACTGGTTATAATCCAGCATTTATTATAGATGAGGAAATAAGGTTTGGTTTAATAGAAATGGATAGTAATAGCAAAGAAATTATTAAACCTTTACTTCAGGGTAGAAATATTAGAAAATGGATTTATCATAATACAAAGAATTATATTATTTTTACTAGAAGGGGAATAGAAATCAACAATTATCCAGCAATAAAAAGTTATTTGAAAAAGTTTGAAGAAGAACTTGAACCAGGGGCGGGAAGAAAACCAGGTTCATATAAATGGTATGAGATTCAAGATGAAACTGCATATCATCAAAATTTTGAAAAAGAAAAAATAATTTGGGGTCTTACAGCAAACAAGTGGGCTTTTGCTTTTGATGACCAAAAACATTATTTGCCTAGCAATGGATATATACTTACTTCAAACCATGTTCCTTTAAAATACTTAATAGCTATAATGAATAGTAAGATAATGAAATTCTATTTTGATTTTATTGGTATTATGACAGCAGGTGGAGCATTTACATTAAAACATGAAACTATAGCTGCATTTCCTATAAAATTTGGAAAAAATGAAGTAAAGAAAAATATAATTTCTTCAGTAGAAAAAATAATAGAAATGAAGAATTCGTTAACAAAACAATATAAAATTAAATTTTATGATATTTTATTAAAATATACATCTTTTGAGGGGAAAAATATTTCCTTAGATGAAATTATATATGAATCTGAGTTTGTTAATAAATTATATTCAGGAAGGGCCAGAAAAGTTAGAAATTTTACAGTAAATATCAATACAAATATAGTAACCCTCTATTCTGATAAATCCGGTAGTGGTAAATATGAATTGTTGAAATTTCAGGAAAATGATAAATATAAACGGCAATACTTAAAATATTACCTAGAAAATTTAACTGAAGAACAATTGGATGAAATAAATGAAAATCACAGCGGTAATTTATTAAAAAGAGTCCTTCAGATAGAAATACCTGATTATGATAAAGACCAGGTGGTAAGAAAGGTAGTCAAAGAGTGGGAAAGTCTTCAACAGGAAATTAAGGACCTAGCGGAAGAAATAGAAAAAACTGATAATGAGATAGATCAGATGGTATATAAATTATATGATTTGACTGAGAAAGAGATTGAAATTGTAGAAGAAAGTATAATAAATTAATTTAAAAATTGATTTTGAAAACTATTATCTGAAAAATAGAAATAAAAATAGAAATGGAAATAAAAACTGAAAAATACAAGGAAAAATAATAAAAAAAAGATGAAAAACAAAATAAGAAACTAAGTCTGATAGGAAGTGGGGAATAGATAAGGACGAATTGGAAGAACAGACCAGAATTAACCGGGATGTAATAAGGAGGTTAAAATAATATGGATGAAAATAAAGAACCTTATCCTAATGAATACGAAGAAGTTGATTTAAGAGAGTTAATAATGACTTTGTGGAGTGGTAAATGGATTATTATTGGTTTATTTATTGTTGCAATAATAGGTGCTGGTTTAATTAGTCAATTTTATTTAACTCCTACCTATAAAATTGAAGCAGTTATCCAGCTTTCTAATATTGATAATTTATATAGTAATCCAGAAGCAGTTACACAAATTATAAAAAGTAACAGTTTAGTTTTCCCCATAATGTCTGAGTATAATCAAAAATTTAGTGATGTTCAATTAAAT
>JAIPEX010000154.1 GCA_021736945.1 Halanaerobiales bacterium
CTGATTTGCTTCAGGCTGATATTTAATTCCAGGTCCTCTCTTAACTGTTCTACAATAATTTCAGCAGTTGGAATAAAATCAGGTCGCATTTCAGCTACTTCAAGCAAAATATCAAATTTTTCACCATCCGGTCCCAGACGGAACCCTTTATCATCACGTCCTGTCATTCCTAAATCATCCAGAATCTGATTTGCCTGTTCCACATCATAGTCTGCCGGGATAGTATTCGGAGTAGAAGCAAAACCATAATATACAGAATTAATAATTTCTTCTCTATCAATTGCCATATTGATGGCCTTTCTGAAATCCTTATTATTGACTAACTCTTGAAAAACTTCATCCTCAAAAGTTGGGTTTAAGACAAATATAGTTTTTGCATAATGGGTCTCCAGCATGGGTACTCTAAATCCGCCTTTTTCTTCACTCTGTTTAAACAGCGGCATATCTGTCAAAGAAACATCACCAATAAGAAAATCAACCTCACCGGAAATAATATTCATAGTCACCATATCGGCGTTACTCACTTCTGTTAGGAGACATGATCTCTCTCAGATATATTCAGATTTAGGACATGATCTTCAACAGTAGTATAGTTATCTAAATATTTAAACTTTATCTCTATAAATAGATATATCAGGAAAACTATGTGACAACACATAGCCTCCTGATATATAATGGGTTTGAGTTGAAAAAACCCATTAATAGCATACTACATGTTGACACAAATTACAATAGCTTTGATGAAGATTATCAAAAATTTCTTGATGAAATTGATTTAAATGTAATCAAAAAAGACCTTAAGATTCCGGATACAGACAGGGTTATATTCAATGGTGGATGGTACAGAAATTTTTATTATTTAAATGAAAAAAATGTTCTCTGCCATTCCAGGATTTATATTAGAAAACTTAATTGGACAACCCCTGATGGAAAAAATCATTACATAAGCCTCTGGCCCGATTTTGTTATCAAATATAATCCCCTCTCCGCTGACTTGATTGAATATATCGCCACTAACATGAGAAAGGGTGAAGATATCTTTTTTGATTATCATATTAAAGACCCAGAACGTCTAATTGAATGTGAAGACCTTATTCATAACTTCTGTCTGAAAGTTGAACTGGCCTGTCATATCCATAAATTTACCGTTTTTTTAAATGCCGATTATACTAAAAAATATAATCATCCACTTAAAGTTAAATTTGATAGAGGATTTCTGGATGACTGTCGTTACCCAGGTATTTACCTCCTTCAAAAAACAGGTCAGACATATAGAGGTTCTTCAGGCATGGTCTTATCTTTTCTCAACAGGAAATTGAAATTTTTAAGATAACTTTTTCCCTGTATAATTATGTCTTTTCCCTCCCAATAATCCCCAGATATAGTACTTTAAGTATATATCTTCTAATCTCTTACTTTTTATTGCTGTTTTCGCTTTCTTTTTTAAGCCATTAGATAAATATTATCCCCTTTATTTATCCTTCTCATTAATTTTATTTTTTCTAACAACAAAACTTATATATCAAAAAGATATTCACTTCTGTAAAATTAACATTGTTAAATAATTATTTAATTAATTTAATTTCACGGAGGTGGATTATGGTTAAACAATATGAAAATATCTTTGAAAACAAAATCAAAAAGAAAGAGGCTATCGCTTTATTCCGGCTACAGATTATCTCCCCTATGCTGGATGCACCTAAAGGAAAGATTAATAAGACAGCTAAAAAACTGGCAAAACAAAAATTCAATGATGTCGTTAATCAAAAAATGGTCAGTTTCCATGAGAGAACCATCTATGAGTACTATATGAACTACAAAAAATATGGTTTTGAGGGATTAATACCAAAAATCTATAAAAACAAAGGAACCCATCCTACTATCCCTGATGATATTATCAAAGAAATCATTTTTTTAAAGGAAGAGTTGCCCACACGTTCTGCTCAAAAAATCATTACTCTCATGGAACTCAATAACATGATTGATAAAGATTCTCTTCATCCAAGAACAGTTAACCGTATTCTAAAAAATTACGGTTATACTACTAAAGCCCTGAGATCTAAAAACAGGGTCTACAAGAAGTTTGAAAAAGACGCCATTGGAAAATTGTGGCAATCCGACATCATGAGTGCCTTTTATCTGCCTGATGGTCACGGTCAAAAGAAAATGGTATATCTGTTCGCATTTTTGGATGATCACGCCAGATATATTACACACGGACAGTTCTATTTTGATGCCACTCTCATTCGCCTGGAAGATTGTCTTAAAAAAGCTGTGATTAAGTTTGGAGCCCCGGAGGCCTTGTATGTCGATAATGGTAAGGTGTATATCTCAGATAATTTCAAATTAACCTGTGCCCGACTGGGTATCATTGTCAAATATGCCAAAGCTTACCATCCCCAGGGGAAAGGTAAAATTGAGAAATATTGGAAAACTGTGCAGGATTCCTTCATTTCTGAGCTTAAACACAATCATGTTGATAATATTATTGAACTCAATGACCTTTTTTCCAGCTGGCTTAAACTGGAATATCATGATAAGGTTCATTCCTCTCTGGGGGTTACCCCCAGACAAAAATGGGAGCAATCCCGGGATAAGGGAGCACGCCTTAATTACTTTTCACCTGTTGAAATTGATGAAGCCTTCCTCCATTATGCTGAAAGAACTGTTTCTAAATATGGAACTATCTCTTTTGAGGGTAATAGTTATGAAGTTGATGGTTCTCTTGTCGGCAAAAAGATCTCTCTCAGGTTTGACCCCTTTAACCTTAAAGAAGTCCATATTTACGATCAGGACAAATACCTGGGATTAGCCCGTATTATTGATTTAACCAGACAAAAGCATAAGGATGTAGAAAAGATTGAAAAAGACCCTCTGGTTGTCTCTGAAGCCAGCAAACTCTACTTTGAAAACATCAAGAGTAATTATCAGGAATATCTACAAAAGCAGCTCAATGAACCGATTACCATCATTGATAACCAGGTTAAAACTGACAATGATAAACAAAAAGATGAAAAAGAAACCCTTCCTGAAGTCCCCGAAGAAAAAACTGAAGTTATTAAAAGAAAGGAATTTGTTGATATTATTTCTTCTTCTTTGGATATTGACAACCTTTCTTTTGCTCAAAAGGGCAAACTTTATGAACTGTGGCAGACTTTCAGAGAATTCAATGCCAGTTATCTAACCTCCATCATTGATGATATTAAAGAAAAAACACCGGATTACAACAATAATTTCCTTTACTACCTGGCTCAAATTAAAAATCTCTATCTGGAAAAAGTGAATAAAAACTCTAAAGGGGGACAATCATGATGACACCTAAAATACATACTGCTATCTGTAAACACTTCAAACTCTCTAAGATACCTTTCCTGGAAAGAACCAGGATACCTTTTGACTATGATAGCTTCCAGGAAAATCTCTCTTTTTTATCTACTGTGTTTTATGCCCGACAGGTGGCTGTAATCAGTGGACCTGCGGGAAGTGGTAAAAGCTCATTAATCTTTTATGCCTTAAATGAACTGGATCCTGCGGAATTCAGGGTTGTTAGCTGTGAACTCTCCCATCCTAACAAAGGAGCACTTTACAAAACACTGGCCACTAAGATGGGGCTTGAGCCTGATTTTAGAGCTGATGATGTCAAATTACAAATTATTAATTTCTTTAATGAAGAGAATGGTCAGGGAAAATTTAATTGTGTCATCATTGACGAAGCTCACAGCCTCTCTATCGATATGATAGATGAACTCAGAAGCTTCTATGATGAAGGTAATAATTTTTCTTTGATCTTATCCGGCCTACCTTCTTTAATCAACAGAAATTTAAATTTAAGCCTTACCCTCCCCATGAAACAGCGTGTTGCATTGTTTCTGGAATGTGCGGCTTTTTCTTTAAATGAACTGCAGGACTATGTTAAACACCAATTAACACAGGCTAAAGCTAAAAACTCTATTATTGATGAAAAATGTTTCCCACTTCTTCACAGTGAAACCTCCGGCATAGCCAGAAAAGTTAATCAGGCCTGTTATGGAGCACTGCTGGAATGTTACAGACAGGATAAATCAATTATTAGTGAAGATATCTTTAAAAAAGTTCTTGATAAACTCTCCTACAATTAAAAGAAAGGACAAATCTATGATGAATAATTATTTCTTATGCCACTATCAAAACAAAAAAGATAAACAAACATGGTCAGGTCAAATTACTTCTCTGTGCAATTACGGCAGCCATTATGAGATGAGAATTGAAAGCCGTTCCGGTATTACTGTGCTTTTCGGTAAAACTTCCATGGGGACTTTCGCCTGTATGCCTGATTTTTCTGCCGGCTGCCATCTCGCTGAATTAGATAATGAATTCTACAGTAAACAAAAACTTTTGCATGTTATTAATCCTGTTGATGCTATTACTGTAGCCAGAGCTCTTAAAGTTGCAACGAAAGGTGGTGTTAAAAATTATGTCTAAAAAAGGTACACTTAAATATTCAAGGGAGTATAAATTCTGGTACATTTTAAGTGAAGATGGTTCTGCCCATAAATTATCAGAGTCTGACTTATTAGATGTTGACTTAAAATTATCTGATTATTATATCCCCTGTGCTATTAACTTTCAAGATGAAACCATTGCCTTCTCCAACACTGATCTTGGACTGAATAGATTTTTTAATTATGATATTATATTCTATCTGCCATGGAGAAATTCTGAAGATGATCTCCAAAATTTGGATGATGTGGATGTTCCTTTTTAATTTGATATTTATTTCTTAAAGGGTATAATTTATTATACCCTTTATCCTTTTCAATTTCTACTGGTAAATTTCGTGTCCTGAGTACTGAAAAAAATTATGTCTCATAACATCACTTCTCTTGACTTTACTTTTTCAATATATGGCAGCTGGTTCCCCTGTTCATCAACTTTAAAAAAGTAAGGATTTCTCTTAAATTCAATCACACCTGAAGGCGACTCCACTCTTTCCCAGGGATAAAGTGTGGGAAAGCCAATAGCATCCTGCCTCGTTAATTCCCAGTTAGTA
>JAIPEX010000032.1 GCA_021736945.1 Halanaerobiales bacterium
TAAGATCAATACCCCCATCACCATATTTAGTAAAATATCCGACTTTAAGTTCACTCCAATTATCAGTACCTAAAACTAAATAATTATTTTGCGCAGAATAATAATATAAGGTGGTCATTCTCAATCTCGGTTTTACATTAGCCGAAGCAAGATTGTTTTTACTATCTTTTTCTTCCGCATTTACTATTTCTTTAAAGGAATCATAAAATGGACCTAAATCCTTTACTTTATAATCTATATCAAATTGTTTTGCTATTTTTATAGCATCAACTTTATCCTGTTTATTACTATAGCAAGGCATAACTACTCCCAAGGTGTTATTGGGAAATGCTTTTTTGGCTAAAACTGCTGTGACTGAAGAATCTATTCCACCGCTTAAACCTAAAACAACACCTTCTGCATTAGCATTCTTTACTTGCCCTTTTAGCCATTCTATTAAAGTGGTTTCCACATGTTCGTAATCTAAATTCATTTATATCACCTAATCCTCAAATTTTCCTTCTATCAAGTCGACAACATCTCCATTAATCTTAGTGATCTGCCATTTGTTTTCCACCTGTTCTACAATCAGGGTGTCTTTCATTTCTTTTTCTCTCATTTTTTCATCCCGTGGATAATAGAAAATATAACTGGTCTCAAAAACATAAGATTGATCTCTTTTAGAAGTGTTTATTGTTAAGTTCTTTATACCAAATACTTTATTATTTTCCTGTTCTTTTTCTTCTTGTGGCAGAGATTGATAGGCAGTACGCATTGACTCCATTACATGTCCTTCCGAAACCATTGTACTTAATCTATCTAAATCTACAGTTGTAGTTTGATCAATTACAACCGGGTCTTTTTTATCTATTGAATCATAGAAATATTTTACAACTTCTTCTGGAGTTGTCTGTTCGGTTACTACGGGAGGATTCCCTCCTAACATTCCAACCCCAACTAACATAAAGCCTGCAGCTAATACGATTAATACTTTCCCCCAATGATGTCGGAAGAAAAATATAAAACCATCCTTTAAACGCTTTTTCTTAAATTGAGATCCACTTTTGTCTAGGTTTTGTTTTCTTTCTTGTGAATCTGCTTCTATATTATTATTATTAATTAAGTTTTTAAGTTGATTTATAATCTCATCAAAAGAACTTAACCGCTTATTTTTATCATTTGTTAACATCTTATCCACTAATTCACTAAAATTTTTGGATATATCAGGATTTAAAAACCTTGGCGCAATTATTGAGCCAGTCATTTTTTTATCATACATCTCTGTTTTATCTTTCCCTTGAAATGGAAATTTTCCTACAATAAGATAATATAATATTACACCAAAGTTATATATCCTTGCAGATTGTTCCCACTCACTCCCATTTATAACTTCTGGAGGACGATATATCTCATTATATTCCTTATTTAAATCTTTATATTTATACTGTTCAATTTTTTTATTTATAAAAGGATTGACCAGTTTCAAATTATTATCTTCATCAACTCTGAAATAGTTCAACTTTACTTCAGACGGAAATTCATTTTTTCCCTCAATATTACTCCATATTTCAA
The DNA here is from genome assembly GCA_021736945.1 of Halanaerobiales bacterium. Lineage (GTDB taxonomy): Bacteria > Bacillota > Halanaerobiia > Halanaerobiales > M55B127 > M55B127. Next base: position 1,552 of record JAIPEX010000032.1, read on the forward strand.
ATATTTTTAAAGCCCATTTGGCTATAGTTTTGATATCAATATTATTTCCTTCTAACTTTTCTATCAAAGAAGGGTAATATTTATCCCCATCACTTATTAAATAATACTCCCTGTCTATCCTTTCTACACTCTTAAAATCTATAATATCCTCATTTTCATAGGAATAGTTTTGAAGTTCATTTTTAATTTCCTTAACGGTAGACAGCATAACACGAGAACGAGGCTTTTTATTTACAAATATTTTTTCTGCTATAACCTCTTTATTTTCTTTTTCATATTTAATATATTTATCAGCCATAAACTTTCATATACTCCTTTTAGATAATATATTTACCCTTTTTATTAGGGCGGTTATAATATTCTTCTTTCATATCTTCATAACCGTTTCGACCAAATACACCATAAGTATATTTTTTCCCTAATTCTACACCCGGCTGGTTATATGCATTGATATTAAATAACTCTCCCACTAGTGCAGTTTGCATTTCAAATAGATAGAATAATTGTCCCATTGTAAACTCATTTACTTTAGGAACTATTATTGTAGCATTTAGCCTTTCGCGTTCTGTTAGAGCAAGCTCAGTAGCTCTTTTTTCTGTTTTTAAAAGATCAGCAAGGGTTTTGCTTCTTAAATAAGAAACCCCCTCTATATCTTCATATAAATCTGGGATTTGAAGATCTGTATCAAATTCCTCAACCTCAATGAAATTAACTACTTTATCATAAGGACCTTCCATATATAGCTGAGCTTGGGAATGCTGATCAGTCGCCCCCAGTGCTTTTATAGGAGTAGGACCTACATTTATTACTTCATCGTCTCTGCTTTTTTCTTTGCCCAAAGATTCTGCCCAAAGTTGTCGATACCAGTCTGCCAGATCTTTTAAAGAATGCGAATATGGCATCATCACCGACATTTTTTTCCCTTTTTGGTATGCTAGATACTGAAGAGTTCCATTGATATAAGCAGGATTTTCCCAAACTTTTGGAGTAGAACAAAGTTTTTTCATATAAGCAGCGCCAGCTAATAGTTCTCTAATATCGATACCTGCAAAAGCAGCATAAACCAACCCTACAGGTGTTAATACAGAAAACCTTCCGCCAACATTATCAGGGATATAAAACATCTTAAAACCTTCTCTTTGAGCAATAACTCTTAATTTACCTGAGTCTTTACTGGTAGTGGCTATGAAATGATTTCGTAAATCATCTAAGCCTACTTCCTGTTCCACATACTCTCTGGCAATTAAAAACAAACTCATTGTTTCAGCAGTAGTTCCGGATTTAGATATTACATTAAAAACTGTCTTTTTTAAATCTAGAGTTTCTAATAAACTTTTAAACCTTTCTGGATCAACATTATCAGGAACAAAGATATTAGGAGCATCTGTATCTCTAAGATTATGGTAAGCATCATTCAGAGCAGTTTGTAAAGCAATACTTCCCAAAGCCGAACCACCAATACCTAAAATAACAAAATTTTCCACATTTTGTCTATTTTCTTTAGCATAACTCTCAATCTCATCTACAACTTCATTTTGTGAATCGGGTAAATCGATAAAACCTAATTTACCTTCAGTGTGTTGTTTATTTATATTTTGATGAGCTTTTTTGATTTTTTCTGCCATCTCATCTACTTCTTCAGGTTTAATTCCATGTTTCTCACCTATATACTCCTCAAACATATTATTAACATCAATTCTTACTCTCATTGCATCTTTCCAATTTTTATCTTTATATCTTGCTCCCATCAATAATAAACCCCCTCTTTAATAATTTCTCATTATTATATTTATTATACTACAATATCTAATTGATTCATATTATTAACATCACTAAAACTTAACGACACTATTTTTTTATATGTATATATATTAAAAGTATACCACTTACGGTTTGATTTTCAAGTTATTGTTTGAGATTTAAAATCTAAAATTGGAGAGTTTATGAAAAGAAAATTTTTAGTTAAATATTTGATTTCTAGGAAAGATTAGTTTTAATTAAAACTAATTAAGATTGACAACCCAATTAATATTAACTCTTATAACTTAAAGGATTATTATAATAAAAAGTATTCACTTTACTTGATCAGTTCTTTTAGCTTCATATACATCTCTAACTGCTTTTCATACGGAGTCCTATTTAAACCACTAGGAGAAGAAATCACAAATTCTTTTACTCCTTCAACATGCTTTTCATCCTGTAATCCTCTATCTACATCTCTTTTATTAGCAAACTTTTTATAAACTCCAATTCCTGTAAAACAAGCTACTTCTGGCTTGTATTTTTTTAATTTCTTTAACAACTTTTTTCTTCCTCTTTCATATTCCTCTTCTTTTATTTTATCTGCGGACTGGGTTGGCCGGGCAACTATATTTGTTAAACCATAACCTAATTCAAGTAGTTTATGATCTTCTTTTGGTTTATATAATCTGGGAGTCAGTCCTGCTTCATATAATAATTTATAGAACCTATTCGTAGGATGGGCGTAATGATAACCAGTTTCAGAAGATTTTATACCTGGATTAAACCCGATAAATATTATTTTTAAATCTTTTTTTAGATAATCATTAATTTTTTCCATATAATATCTCCTCATATAAAAATATCCCCTCCTGCGTGCGTTCCGAGGAGGGGATATAACTTAAAACTTTTATATGTTATTTAACTTTAATTTCAGTTTCGTTTTTCCAATAGCCATGTAAGTTACAATATTCTTCAACTTTTAAAGTTACGGTTTCATCTAATTTTAATTTTAAGGTAGCTTCTGCTTCACATTCAGGAGTAAATGTAACATTGGCAACTTTCATGTCTCCAGCATATACATCAAAGAACTCAATAAAGTGTCCTTCTTCCATTGGATGGTCAATTTCTTTACCCATCTTAACAGTTACTTCAAAGACTTCACCTTTTTTAACACTATCAGGAGCGGTAATGAAAGGAACATGTTTCTTTTCTAATACAGTTTTGTCATTTGGATCTTTTAAAGTTTGAACCTCATATTTAGACATTTATACTCCCCCTTTATATTATTTCTATTATAATTATAATGTATCTTTAATTATTTTTCAAATACTTTGAAATCTTCTTTAGGAGCTCCACAAATTGGACATTCATCAGGAGTTCCATCTTTTACTGTATGTCCACAAACTTCACAAATACTGACAGATTCTAATTCAATATCTTCCCCATCTAAAACTGCTTCACGAGCTTCCCCAAAGAATTTAGAGTGAATTTTTTCAGCTTCTAAAGCATAATGGAAAGAACGAACAGCTTCATTTTCTTGTTGTTCTTTAGCTACTAAGTTGTATGTAGGATACATTTGATCGATTTCAAAGTCTTCTCCAGCTTTAGCACCCTCTAGATTTTCAGCAGTTGAACCAATACCAAATACTGCACCAGAAGCTACAAGAAAATCTCCCATGCAATTATCTAGTGCTTCAAAGTGATTACTAGCATGTACTTGTTCTGCATAGGCAATTGCTTTGAAGAGTAGACCTACATTTGGATATCCATCTTTTTCTGCCTTGTCTCCCCATACCTTGTATCTTTGAAAAGCCTGACTTTCTCCACCATAAGCAGATCTTAAATTTTGAGCTGTCATATCATTTTTAACCATATTAACTCCTCCTTAGATTTTATGCTTATTAATAATAATTACTGATTATGATTATAGCATCATACCTAATTTATGTCAAGATTACATTTATTAGAAAAATTTGCTATTAATCATATAAGTAATTAATAAGATTGGCATTTTCATCTATTTTAGGTCTAATTAAATTATTTTTAGCTGTCATAACAGTTGTTACACCTGGACCATGTCCCATTTTTATACAATCACTATGGACTACGACCCCAATGCTTCCTGCTCCTTTTTTAAATTCTCTTCCATAGGTGTTATCAGAATCTTTGAGAAATACAAAATCTCCTAATTTTAACTTATCAATGCCAAGTCTTTTAACCTCTTCTTGATCACCTGTTGTAATATCATAATCTCCTAAAGCTACGCTAGAAGAACCTATACCTGAACCCATCAGATGTGCTGGTATTTCAGTAGTAACTCCTACTTCTAAATATCCGTCTTTTTCCTTAATATTCATTTTATCCAATAGATTCGGATCAAGATTAAATAAACTTATTTCAGGATAATTTTTTAATTCTAATCCCTGACCAAAAGCCTTTATTAATATTTTATCATCTATTCTTAATTTTTCCAATACTTCTGGTTCAAAATCTATAATTACATGGTCAATACCACCATGGGTACCAGTTACATAACCGTAAGTACCTTCTGCCTCACCACTAATAATCCTGGCTTTATTTCCTAAACATGCTAATAGTCCTAGACCATAATTATCACTTTTTTTATTTTTATCACTTATTTTCATACTAACCCCTGGTTCTATATGATCTCCAGCCCATCCAAAGGCAGGATCACCTATTCTTACATTATAAGAAATACCACCAGTTCCCGGTAAGATCTGGCCTTTACCTTCCCTATCCATACGATAGGGTTTCCGGGCTGCGCGTGGATGAGATATTGCTCCTTGTACAGCCTGCATCACTAACTTGTTTTTATTTATCTGCAAAATATCCACTCCCTTCTTTGTTTTTAATTTTAATTATTTTTCGACCTTGGAACCTTTAAGCAAATGGTTCATCATCTTCTCTAAATATTTTTTATCCACTTGATCAAAATTATTCAAAGTAGGGCTGTCAATGTCAAGTACCCCAATAATTTCGTCATCATAAAAAAGTGGAACTACTATTTCCGAACTTGAATTAGGGTCACAAGCAATATGACCGTTAAATTTATGGACATCATCTACTATATAGGTTTTTTCATCTTCCACAGCAGAACCACAAACCCCTGATCCTATTTCTATTCTTATACAGGCAGGTTTTCCTTGGAATGGTCCTAAAACCAATTCTCCTTCTTTCATAAGATAAAAGCCTGCCCAGTTTACATCTTCTAAGTGCTGATAAAGTAAAGCCGAAACATTTGCTAAATTAGCTATCCAATCCTTTTCTCCTTCAATTAAAGCTTTCATACTATCAAATATTACCTCATAATTTTCTTGTTTTTCTTCTAGATTCACATTCAAAACCCCTTTTAATTATTAAGTATATAATCTTTCAAAAATTTCTCTTAATTTCTTATTTTCCCTCAAAATTTCAAGGGAAATTTGTGCATGTCCTTCAGTATAACCATTACCAATAATCATATTAACATCTTTTCCAACACCTTCAGCTCCCAGTGCCGCCTTTGTAAAACTGGTCGCCATAGAAAAGAAATATATTGTGCCTTGATCTTTAGTACTTAATATGGACGCCATTTCTGTATCTGATATATTAACATTATTAATAACTACATCTGCTAACTTACCGTTATTTTCTTTTTTTAAGAGTTCCATGGTCTCTACAGGTTTAGTTGCATCTCCCTGTAAAACTATATCGGCAACTCCTAATTCCTTTATACGTTGACAACTAGAATCACTATGACCCATACCAATTACTGTACCTGTAACTCCAGCTCGTTTTTTAGCTTCATGTAAACAAATTAGACCTGATTTCCCACCAGCTCCAATAATTAACACATCATCACCGGGCTTTACCAGTTTTGCTGTTTGAGCAGCAGCCCCAGCCACATCAAGAACAGCTAAAGACAGAGTATCCTTCATATCAGAAGGTAGTTTAGCATAAATACCACTTTCAAATAATATTGCCTTGGCTTCAACCTCAACCTGGTCGATATCTTTATGAACCTTTTTTATTTTATCTATTTTAAGTGGAGTAAGAGACAAAGAAACTAAAGTTGCAATCCGATCTCCGACCTTTAAATCTCTATCAACCAATTTATCTCCGATCTCTTGAACAGTCCCAATTAACATCCCGCCAGAGCCAGTCACAGGATTATGGTGCTTACCTCTTTTATTCACTATTTCCATCATCTTTTCCTTTATTTTTTCTTCATTTTCTCCTACTTCTTCTTTGATTTGGGTAAAACTTGCTGAATCAATATTTAATACTTCCACATCTATTAAAATTTCATTATCATATAGTTCCATGGTATTATCAATTTTTTGAGCTGGCTGTGGAAGTACATCACTTGGTTCAACCACTCTATGTAATCCATATTTATTACCTTTTTTCATTATTAATTACCTCCTGTTTATTTTATCTATACTCCGGATTTGGATTATCAAATCTACAACCTGCATCCCATTTGGAACGCTGGTTTCCATGAGCAGGAATTCCTCCCTTTTCTTTTATCATTTTTGCCATATGCATTAAATTCCAAGACATAAAAGTGGTATTTCTGTTAGTAAAATCATTTTCAGGACCCCCTGATCCTTCATCTAAATATGATTTACCCGGACCAATTTCTCCAATCCAACCAGCATCAGACTGGGGAGGAATTACATATCCTAAATGTTGGAGGGAATAAAGAATGTTCATTGCACAATGCTTAACCCCATCCTCATTTCCCGTAATAATCGTACCACCTACACGACCATAGTATGCATATTGACCTTCTTCATTTAATTCTCCAGAATAACCATATAATCTTTCTATAACTTTACTACAGACCGATGATTTATCTCCCAGCCAAATCGGTGTACCTAATACCAAGATATTAGCATCTAAAACCTTTTTCTGTATTTTAGGCCAATCATCTTTTTCCCATCCATGTTCTGTCATATCAGGATAAACTCCAGTCGCTATGTCATAATCAGCTGCTCTTAAAACTTCAACATCTACACCATTTTCTTCCATGATGTGTTTAGAAACATCAATCAAACCTCTAGTATGTGATTGCCGGGGAGATCTCTTTAAAGTACAATTAATAAATAATGCGCTTAGATCATCAAAATTATAATTAATAATATCCACCTCCGGATCTTTTAACTAATTCCTAAAATTTGTCGAGCTTCAAATGGATCAGCAATTTCTCGACCATATTCTTTAGAGAGTCTAACAATTCTTTTAACCAACTGTGCATTACTTTTTGCTAATTCACCTTTTGTATAAAATATATTGTCCTCAAAACCAACTCTTACATGTCCACCCATTATTATTGTATGATAAGCAAGTTGCAATTGGTGCCTACCGACACCAGCGGCAGTCCAGGTTGCATCTTCAGGTAAGTGTTCTACCATAAATAGGAGATTTTTTACAGAAGCGGGCATTGCTCCGGGGACTCCTAAAACTAAATCAAAATGCAGGTGTTTATTTAATAAATCTTCTTTTTTTAGTTTAAGCGCATTATAGATATGTCCAACTTCAAAACACTCTAATTCTGGCAAAACATCAAATTTTTTCATCTCTTTTGCAAAGTTTCTCATTAAAGGTAGATCATTAACAAATACTTCATCCCCAAAATTAGTTGTACCACAATCTAAGGTGGCCATTTCCGGTTTTAAGTAAATAGGTTGGATTCTTTCTTTCCAGGTCATACCGGCTGCACCACCAGTAGAGGGCTGGATGATTGCCTCAACACCATATTCTTCCATCTTATCCATTGCTTTTTTAAAAACTTCTTTATTTTGAGTAGGATTACCATCTTCATCTCTAACATGAAGATGTATTATCGAAGCCCCAGCTTTTTCGGCTTTAAGAGCTTCTTTTGCTAACTCTTCTGCAGTTATTGGTAAGTTTGGATTATCTTTTTTTGTAACTTCAGCTCCACAGATTGCAGCAGTTATGATTAATTTCTCCATTAGTGATTCCTCTGTCTTTCGGCTGGCACTACACAGGTCCCAGTCGCCTTACAAACTAAAACTGGATCTTCTAATACATCACAGGCGGAATCAAACTCTGCTTCTTTTGAAGGAGAAATGACTTTATGAGCTGTAAATTTCATTTTTCTTGATGTATTACCTTCTTTAACAATTTTACCTTTAGCCTCAATAAAATCTCCAGCATAAACTGGGGCAGTAAATTCAACATTATCATAGGATAAAAATAGACCTTCATCACCATCATTTCTAATTAATAATTCCGTAGCTACATCTCCAAATAACTCTAACATTTTAGCACCATCAACTAAATTTCCAGCATAATGAGCATCATCAGTACTCATTCTTAATCTTATTAATACTTCTTCACTCAAATTAAACACCTCTTTAGTTATTTATTTTCAAATTCTTCATAAACTTTCTGTGCTATATATGACGCAACCTGGTTTGGCTTAGTTCCAGTTCCAAAACCGGCGTCAAAGCCAAGCTCTAAAGCCAGTTCATGACTTATTCTAGGTCCACCTAAAACCAGGATAAACTGATCCCTTAATCCTTCTGCTTCTAATATTTCTACAAATTCAGTCAAATTTTTAACATGAATATTTTTCTGAGTTACCACCTGAGAAATTAAGATGGCATCTGCTTTTTCTTCAACGGCTTTTTCAATCAGTTTTTCATTGGGAACCTGGCTCCCCATATTATATGTATTAAACTGAGGATATCTCTCTAAGCCATATTCTCCGGCATAACCCTTCATATTTAAGATTGCATCTAAACCTACCGTATGAGCATCCGAACCAGTACAAGCTCCTACAACTGTTAAGGAACGTCCGAGCTTATCTTTTATATAATTATTAATTTCATAATAGCTCATTTCCTCTGTTTCTATTTTAGCTACATTAATCTTATCGGTATTCACTAAAACATCTGCTACCGCATAGACTACAAAGAAAGTAAAACCCTCTCTTAAATCTTTCATATGAACTACTTCTATATCTTTAAGTCCCATTTTTGAACAGTAGATACGTGCTGCTTCTTCAGCTTCTACTCCTTTTTTGATAGGGAGGGTAAAACTGAGCTGTATTTTACCATCATTATAGGTATCACCATATGCTTTAATTAATTTATCATCTTTCAGCATCTATCTTCAACTCCTCTTTAAACACATCTATAAAGGGATTGAAATATTCTGAGGATTTAGTTACAACACCATCAGAACCTTTGCCTCCACTCATCGGTCGCTTAATATCACCAAATATACCTTCAGATAATGCTTTCATTAATCCTTTATTAGAAATTTCTTCTAGAATCTCTGCTGTTTCTTCTAAAACCTGATCGGCTCTTTTTTGGATTTTCCCGTCAGACTTAAATGTTATTTCATCACTTAAAGTTCTAGCAGAATTAAAGACATGCTTAGCGTTTTCGATACTTAACGCCCTATCCTGCAAAAATGGAGTATGAATTGCCTCTGTTAACATTCCTAATAATTGGATACTTTGATCAGTTATAATTGAAGCAACATTAAACATTCCATCCATCAAATGCCCTTTGAAGATATCACCATCCATATATTTAGTGGGAGGCATATATTTAAGAGGGGAATCAGGAAATACCTGTCTAACTAATTGGGCCTGAGCTATTTCCATCAAAAAACTGTCTTCTATCTCAGGATCGATTTCAAAAGCATGACCTAAACCCAATTGTTCTTTTTTCAATCCGGTTCTTAACCCTAATTCTTCGTTAATAAATTGAGACGCCAATACGGTATGCGCTTCCTCAACAGCATCTGCAGTTGTTAGATAATTGTCTTCACCGGTGTTAATTATGACTCCTGCATAGGCGTTGATCATTCGGGAAAAATATTGGTCCACAAAAGTTCTTTTCATATTTATATCCCTAAATAATATACCATACATTGCATCATTTAACATCATGTCTAGTCGTTCAATTGCACCCATAGCTGCTATTTCAGGCATTGCTAGCCCGGAACAGTAATTTACAAGTTGTACATAATGACCTTCCTCTTTACTTACCTCATCCAAAGCTTCTCGCATTATTTTAAAATTTGCCTGGGTAGCATAAGTACCTCCAAACCCTTCTGTAGTAGGCCCATATGGTACATAATCTAAAAGACTTTGGGCTGTACTTCTTATTACTGCTACGATATCTGCACCCTGACGGGCAGCAGATTTTGCCTGTTTAACATCTTCATAAATATTACCGGTAGCTACAATTACATAAAGCCAGGGTTGAGGTCCAGGCGGATATTTTTCCATCAATTCATTTCTTTTTTTGACATTTTCTTTTATTCTCGCCGCCTTTTCTTTAGCTAAATTATATATGTAATCATATACTTCCTTTTTATCTCTTTTATGTATGTTGAATAAATCAACATCACCTTTCGAAATTTCTTCAGCCAAGCTCTGAACATTCAAATCGGTTTCTAAGAGGGCATTGCCAAACCAGTAAGAAATCCCTTTATCCAATTCACCCGCTTCTTTTACTTTTTCTACAATCACATTTGGCAGGGGAATACCATGTTGATCAACACCATCAACCCCTAATAATCTAAGAACAGTCCTTTCAACAGAAGTAGTGGTATTATTAGATATTTTTTTACCTATTTCATCTGCAATTTCAGAAGTATATTCCCTACATGAATCTATTAATTCTTGCTCTAAATCTAATTTTAGTGCCAAAATATTCCTCCTTTCAATATTCTTCAGATTTTACATTGAAAACTGGAATTTCAAATTGCTTTTTAATATTTATTAAAAAATCTTCTTTTTCAAAACTTTTTCCTTCTGGGTTGAAGGGATTGATAGTTAAAGCCACTAAGTTAATTGGATATAAAACCCTTATTTCTACACCATTTTTGGTCAAGTAATTATATTCCATCTGGTTTATAAATAGTTTGGTAGAATCAGGAATTACTACTGTTATATTTTTTAAATTATATTCAATTAACATCCGTGCAATTGTTCCAGTAAAAGCCCCATTGATAAATATATATTTTGCCTGAGCTTTTGATTTTGCTAAATACTCTTTTATATCCTTCATTAAAAACAATGAAGTAGGAGATTTAAAACTTTTTATTTCACCGGTTTTAGTCCAAAGAACACTTTTCTTATTATTGCAGTACCTTTGTAATTTTAAGATATCATTTTGATCTTCTAAAAAGGGGAGTTGTAATTTTTGAACTTCATACTTTGTTTTCTCTATTACCTCTTCCATGTTTTTCCCGATGACTGCTCCAGAGGCCAATACCATAGCTCCACTTATTTTAGGTAAGGCGGAGCTTTTTCGATCCAGAGCCCCATCAACAATAATAAAATCAGTTTTATTGACTAGCAAATTTTTGACTAAAATTAATTGACTTAATCTGTTAATCCCAACCAGCTGAACTTCTCCTTCACTTAAACTTTGATAAAGATTAACTTGACCCATTGTAGATTTTATTTTTGTTTCACTAATTTTTTTGAATTTCAAGCTAGTTCCTTTAAGGGCTCTTTCGGCAGTAACAAAATAATTACCGGGATAAACTTTTACAGGTGGCTTTTTCTTACCGGTAATTAAATCAACATGTTCTCCATCCCGACCATATGATAAAACACCTATTTGGAAGCTTTTTAAATATAGTTCCTCTATTAATTGGTTTAAAGTTACTGTTTTGCCGGTGTTTTTCGCAAGTCCTATTATAGATACTGTCTCAATGTTTTTGTTAATAATTAAATCGCTTAACTTAGTCTTCATTCTATTATCCCCTTTTATTGAAATTGCAATTATTATGCCAGCCTATCAATTTATCCAAATTAAATATTCAATATAAAAGGAACTAAAATAGGTACCAATGAAGAAAGTACAACACCACTAATAAATGCTGGTATAGCAATTTCCTCTCCGGAAACCTTTTTTATCAAGGGTAAGGTAACATCCATTGTGGTAGCCCCTCCGGGACCAATCGAAGGAATTTTCCCTATATATTTCACTACAAAAGGAAGTGATATTATTGTTAAAAGTTCCCTGAAAACATTGGTTAAAAATGCTACTGAACCAAGTTCTACACTGTGTATTTTTGTGATTAAAACTGCTGATAGGCTGTACCATCCAAATCCAGCTCCTACAGCCATTGCTTCTTTTGCAACCATATTTAAAATTAAGCTTGCTAGATAAGTTCCCAATAATGTTCCAACTACTATTAAAATTGGTATCAAAATTATTTTAAAACCAAGTACTTTAAGTTCATAAAAAGCTTCTTTATTTAATCCAATATCTATTCCTACTCCAAATAAAAGAGCTGCAAGAGCATAGGTTGTTATAATTTCAATAGTTGGTAAATAGCTATTTTTTAATACTGTAATTCCCAGCACTATTCCAATTATCACTGATATTACTATAATTATTGTTAAGCGATGGTCTGACCCTTCTTCTTTTATATCTTCTTCCTCTATACCTTCATAATTATTTTTTAAAAAGACAGCAAAAACTTTTAATAAAGCAATACTACCCAAAATACTAAATAATGCCAATATGAAAGATTTATAACCGATAACTCCAAGCTCACTTATTATCTTTTTATCGACTCCTATTCTAGCTCCCATTGAACCAAGTAAAATTATCAGTCCTATTTCTGTTATATAGCCTGAAAATTTATAGAAAATATCAGGTAAGGGTTTAAAATATCCTAAAACAAAACCCATAAATAAAAATACTAATATTAATGTAATATCCATTCTATCACTCCTGGTAATTATTTAAGATCATATTTTTTTAATTTATACTGAAGAGACTGCCTGGAAATTTCTAATTTGCGAGCAGCTGCACTTATATTATCATTAGTTTTTTCAAGTGCATTTTCTATTAACTTAACTTCTATCTCTTCCAAATAACTTTCCAAAGAAGGTAAATCCTCATTATCTTTAATTCTAACTTCAGCAGTCCAATTGTTAATTATATTCCTATTTCGCCCGAGCCTTTCTCTAATATAACCTGGTAAATCATCTATTTTAATCTTCTCCCCCAATTGCTTAATATTATATGCACTTTCTATAACATGTTTTAGTTCCCTAACATTCCCGGGCCAAGGATATTTTTTAAAAACATCTTTTAATTTATTTGATAAACCCGTTATATTTTTATCAAATTTTTTATTATATTGTTCAATAAAATGATCGGTCAATAAAAATATATCATCTTTCCTTTTTCTTAAAGGGGGTAAATAGATATATACTACACTTAAACGATAATAAAGATCTTCCCTTAAGAGATTTTTTTCAAAAGCTTTATCAGGGTGCATGTTCATAGTTGTTATGATCCGGACATCTACTTGTTTTTCCTTCTGGGCACCAATCCTTCTTACTCGCCCATCTTGTAATACCCTAAGCAATTTTGCCTGTAAGGAAAGATCCATCGAATTGATTTCGTCTAAGAGAATTGTTCCTCCATCAGCCATTTCAAATAAGCCTGGTTTACTCTTCGCTCCTGTAAAACTTCCTTTTTCCGTTCCAAATAGTAAAGATTCTAATAAGTCTTTAGGTAGGGCAGCACAGTTTTGAGCTATAAATTCGTTATTTTTTCTGTTGCTCGCATTATGTATACTTTGTGCAAAAAGTTCTTTTCCGGTTCCGGTTTCACCGTAAATTAAAACCGAAGAATCACTCTGCGCACTTTTCATTGCATCACTTACTGAACTATTAAACTCTCTGTTCTGACCAATAATATCCGAAAATTCATAACTCGTATTATTATCTACGATCCCCTTTTTATTTTTTTGTTTTTTATTATCTTTTAATTTATTTCTTAAGTTAGTAATATCATCAACTAGTTCTTCAGTTTGGGTGATATCTTTTGAAATCTCAACCGCACCTTTAGTTTCATCCTTGAAAGTTATAGGAAAGGTGTGGTTTATAGTTGTAATCTTTTTTCCTCTGTAGTTAATAAATGTCTGTTTATGGTTTAAATACTTTTCACCACTTTTTAAAGTCTTCATTAAAGTAGAAGTTTCTAATGTTAAAGAAGGAAAAACCTCAAAAATGTTTTTTCCTAACACTTCTTTTGGTTTTAAACCATCTATTTCTGAAGCCTTCTTATTATATAATATTGTTTTCCCTTTATTATCCACTACATGAATACCTTCTGTTAAATTATTTAATAATTTACATAAACTTTTGTTATCTAACAACTTATCCGATTCAAGCCATTTAGAATTCATTCTTTACCTCCTAACCATCTTTGCTCACTAAATTATATATTCTACTTCATTGATTCTAAACCTTTAATTTATGCAAGTTTTTTTGCATAATAGAAAAATTTCTTGCGCAAAAAAGGTATCAAATACGTCTATGTGGAAGTTATTAATTGAGGTGAAAATATGTCAGAACAAAAAATTTTTATAAATGGTAAAAAAATAATGAATGATAATTTTAATTCTTTTATTACTCAAAATGGGTTGATAAAAAAGATTGGACCTAAAAAGGATCTAATGAAAGCTCAAGACGAAAATACTGAGATAATAGATTTAAATGGACGGTATATACTACCTTCTTTTACGGATGGACACCTCCATTATTTTTATTATGCACTACAAAAAGATAGTATTGATCTTAAAAACTGTAAAACTATCAATGAAGTATATGATAAAATTAGAAATCAGGCTGCTAAATCTAAAGAAAACGAATGGATAACAGTAATAAATTGGGATGAAGAAAAATTCGGTGGTAAAGTAAATCTTGATAGATATCTCCTTGATAAAATCTCTGAAAATATTCCTATTTTAGTTAAAAGAAGATGTCTACATCTGGGCTTTGTTAATTCAAAGGCATTAGAGCTTGCTCAAATTGATAAAGATACCCCTGATCCCGAAGGTGGCAAAATTGTAAGAGATAAAAAAGGATTTCCCACCGGTGTTTTACAGGATGAATCTATATCCATGGTAGATGACCTCGTAATGGAAAAACAAAGAGATAAATTTAAAAATATTATTCGAAATTCTTTCAAAGAATTTTTATCTTATGGAATAACTTCTATTCACACTGATGACCTCTGGCAGAAAAAATATCGAGAAGATATATACAAAAGTTATTTAGAACTGGCCAAAAATAATAGGTTACCTCTTGATATAACTTTACAATTAAGGGCTAGTGTAAAAGAAGATTTTGATTTTCATCAAAAAATAAGAAAAGAACTCAAAGAGATTAAAAACTTAAATACCGGAGCAGTTAAATTTATGTTTGATGGTTCTCTTGGTGGAAGAACTGCTGCTTTGCGCAAACCTTATAAAGATGATACTACTACAAAAGGTGAGTTACTATTTAAAAAAGAAAAATTAGAATCATTAATAGATACTGCCTACCAGTTGAACTTCCAACCAGCTGTTCATGCTATTGGCATTAGGGCAGTAGATATAGTAACAAAGATATATGAGAAAATGAATAAAAAATATCCTAATAAAAATTTACGCCCAATTATTGTCCATGCCTCAATGATAGATGATAAATTAATAAATCGAATTAAGAAAAACAATATAATTCTTTCAGTACAACCCGCTTTTATTAGCTCTGATTATCAAATTGCTGATAAAAGGCTGGGTAAAAGAAGAGCAAGACACTTATATAGAATGAGAAGCCTTATCGAAAACGGAATCACCCTTGCAGGGAGTTCAGATGCCCCTGTGGAAGATATTAATCCACTCCTAGGTGTATATGCTTCTATGCGAAGAAAAGAGCCTTATAAAGACAATTTAGAAACTTGGCAACCCAATGAAACTATAGATATGAAAAAGGCCCTGCAGCTTTACACCACAGGACCAGCTTTTCAAAATTTTGAAGAAGACAATAAAGGCGTACTTAAAGTCGGACAAAAGGCTGATTTTATTACCTTTAAAGAAAATTTATTAAACCTAACTCCTGAAAAGTTATTAAAGCAGAAAGTTAAAGAAATATATATAGACGGCCAACTTGTTTTAGAAAATTAAGCCATATTTATATAGTTTTTGTAAATGTAGTCAGAAGTCATGGTTTGTAACATTGCTCCATAATCTAATTTAAATTCTATTTCACTGCCAATTTGTAAGTTTCTTTTAGCTTCAGTTACATCACAAAGTAGATGGTCACTACTGGCTCCTATTATCTCAACTCCTTCTAAAATGGGAGTCATTCCATCTACATTTACATCTTGCCTTCCTACAGCCAAAATAGCTCTTTTTCTTATTCCTTTATCTTTAAATTCCGGTTTATTTCCAAAAGCATCATGGCCTGTTTTACCTGTAGGTATTGAAGGTTTTTCTTTTAATTCAATTATCTCAGCAGCCAATTTAATATTATTACTATTTAAAAACGGTATTTCTCTTTGATGAGTAATATCAGTGCCTTGAATCAACCCTTCTCCTACTCTTAAATTATTAATTCCTTCCGGCAGTTGATCATTTTCTAAAAGAATTGTAGTAGCCGTATTACCTCCGGAAACCACTTTCAAATCATAATCATATTCATTTTTAACCTTTTCTTTTAAATCCAATAATATCTTGGTGTTTTCTGGTGTAGGTAAAACGCCACCATAACAACCAACATTAGTACCGAGTCCGATAATCTCTACACCATCTATATCCAAGGCTTCTTTCATAAATTCCATAAAATCTTTAACTAATACTCCCTCTCTTAAATCACCAACATCAACCATAATTATCGCCTTATGAATCTTACCTTGTTTAAGCGCTTCTCTACCGATACCTTCTAGGGTAACTAATTCTGAGTTAAGACTTATATCAACATATTTGATAAGTGATTTGATTTCTGAAAGTCTAGGTAATCTGAGTAGAACCATTTCATTTTCAAATCCAGCTTCCCTCATCTTTCTTATATTTTTAATTCTTGAATCGCCTATGGTAGTTATACCTCCAGAGACAATTGAATTTACTATTCTTAAATCCCCTGCTCCACCTTTGACAACACCCGTAATATTTATTCCGCTTTCTTCACATTTACTTTTTAATATCCGAGCATTTGTTTCTATTTCTGCAAGGTTAATATTCACTCGGGGAGTTTTATTCATAATATCCACTTCCTTAAATTACTTAATATTTTGATAACAACTTTTATTATATTATATCACAAACTAATCTGCAACATTTCAGCAGCCTGGTATACTTTTTGCATTATATTATAGTGGTGATTAAATTAAAACCATTTAGACTCATAGGAGGTCAAGCATGCAAAACTATAAAAATATCAAACTTTGGAAAGATGTAAGTAAAAAAGATTGGAATGATTGGCACTGGCAAGTTAAAAACAGAATTACTGATGTAGAAACTTTAAAAAAAGTTATTGATATAAACGAAAAGGAAACTGAAGAAATCGAATCCTCTCTTGATACATTAAGAATGGCTATTACACCTTATTATGCTAGTTTAATGGATAAAGAAAATAGAGACTGTCCTATCCGTAAACAAGCCGTTCCTACTGCTAAAGAACTCAATTTGGGAAAAGCCGATATGGAAGATCCCTTACACGAAGATGTGGATTCACCTGTACCAGGACTTACACACCGCTATCCAGACCGGGTACTACTATTAATAACTGATCAATGTTCAATGTATTGCCGACACTGCACTAGAAGAAGGTTTGCAGGAGTAACTGATAAGTCAATGCCCATGAACCAAATTGATCAAGCAGTAGAATATATTAAAAATAATGAAAATATTCGCGATGTACTATTATCCGGCGGAGATGCTCTTTTAGTTTCCGATGATAAATTAGAAAAAATAATAAAAAAATTGAAGGCAATAGACCATGTTGAAATAATTCGCATTGGTTCTAGAACTCCTGTAGTTATGCCTCAACGTATCACTGATAGCTTAGTTAATATGTTAAAAAAGTACCATCCAATATATTTAAATTTACAGTTTAACCATCCCAAAGAAATCACAGAAACCGTTAAAAAGGCTATTGAAAAGTTAAATTATGCTGGAATACCAGTAGGAAATCAAAGTGTATTACTGAAGGGGATAAATGACCAACCAAATGTTATGAAAGATCTTGTTCAACAATTATTGTACATAAGAATTAAACCTTATTATTTATACCAATGTGATCTATCTAAAGGAATTGAACACTTCAGAACCCCTGTTAGCAAAGGAATAGAAATAATAGAATCGTTAAGACAACATACCACTGGAATGGCAGTTCCCACCTATGTTATTGATGCACCAGGTGGAGGAGGGAAAATACCCGTCAGCCCTCAGTATATGATCTCCCAGGCAGAAAACAAAGTGATATTAAGAAACTATGAAGGAAAAGTCTTTGCTTACACTGAACCAGGCTATGAAAAAACTAATCATAATGGTGCTAAAAATAACCGTGGCGTTTCAAAACTTATTGAAGATGACAACTTTACAATAGATTATTAATACTTAAGGGCATCATTAAGGTGCCCTTAATAACTATTTTTAAAATTGTTTTAAATTATCACTTATTATTAATTCCGCTTCGGTCTTTTCTATCACTTCATTTACATCTACTTCTTCAGCAACCTCTTTTAAGACCAACCCTCTATCTGTAACCTCCATTACAGCCAATTCCGTAACAATTAAATCAACTTCTCCGGCTGCTGTTAAGGGTAAATTACACTCTTTTTTTATCTTTGAAGTTCCCTTTTTAGTTTGATGAGTTATAGCACAAATAACTTTTTTGGCACCAACTGTTAAATCCATGGCACCACCCATCCCTGGCACTAATTTACCTGGTATCATCCAATTTGCGATATTCCCTTTACTATCAACTTGAAGAGCGCCTAGTACTGTCATATCAAGATGTCCTCCTCTAATTATATTAAAGGACATCGCACTATCAAAAAAACTGCCGGTATTTTTAATCGTGGCATATTTCCCACTTGCGTTTATTATATCTTTATCTTCAAATCCTTCAGTAGCCTCCTTATCTAAACCAACTAAACCATTTTCCGAATGAATATGTACTTCTATCTGATCTGGTATAAAATCACATACTAAGGTTGGAATTCCAATACCTAGATTAACCACATCTCCATCATTAATCTCTTTAGAAATCCTTTTAGCAATTTTAGCTTTTGTTTGGGACATTATTTCACCCTTCCTGACTTATTTAAAAATAATATGAGACTATTATTTAATTGTTAGCATTACTCTCAACAAGATAATCCACAAAAATGTTAGAAGTCATTATATTATTATTATCTAGCTCTCCATTTTCAACAATATTTTCAGCTTCTGCAATTACAGTATCGGCTGCCATTGCCATTATAGGATTAAAGTTCTTGGCTGAATAACGATAAATTAAATTACCACTTTTATCCGCTTTCCAGGCTTTAATAATTGCTACATCAGCCCCAATAGGAGTTGCTAATATATTTTTTTCTCCTTCTATTTCAATAATCTTTTTTCCTTCTTCAGCTTTTGTACCTATTCCAGTCGGAGTTAACACTCCCCCTAGGCCAGCACCATGAGCTCTAATTTGTTCTACAAGTGTGCCTTGGGGAATTAATTCTATTTCAATTTCTCCACTGTTCATTTTTGCTCCCACATCAGGATTTGTACCTATATGGGAAGTTGTTATCTTATTTATGTCTGCAGTAGCTAAAAATTTACCTTTGCTTTTGTAATTATATCCAGCATCATTTACTATGATAGTCAGACTATGCAAATTAAGATTATTAATATAAGATAACACCGTTTCAGCAGTACCACAATCTAAAAAACCACCGATCATAATCTGCATCTCATCTTTAAAAAATTTATCTAGTTCCTGCACATCTATTACTTTTCCCATTGGTTGCCTCCCTATTCCCCTTTAAATTGAGGTTCCTCTCTTTTTAGAAATGCACTCATACCTTCTTGTTGATCATATGTATTAAAACATTCTCCAAAAGTATGAGCTTCAAACTCCAGACCTTCATCTTGAAAAGAATTAAGTCTATAATTGATTGCTTCTTTTGCTTTTTCAACAGCCGATGGAGAATTTGCAATTATTTCATCAGCTATTTCTTCTGCTTTTTTATCTAACTCATCTAATTCTGTTAGGTGGTTTATTAACCCAATTTCTTTTGCTTTTCTACTATTTACATAACGACCTGTGTAAATATATTCGCGTGCTAATCCATCACCTATTATTCTACTTAATCTTTGGGTCCCGCCAAACCCTGGTATGATTCCCAAACCTACTTCTGGTTGGCCAAATTGAGCATTTTTACTGGCAATCCTAATATCACAAGCTAAGGCTAATTCACAACCACCGCCCAAAGCATGGCCGTTTACAACTGCAATAACAGGTTTAGGACAGTTTTCTATTTTTTTAAATACTTGCTGACCTAAAATCGCAAATTCTTTTGCTTCATCAAAATTCTTTTCTTTCATTTCTCTAATGTCTGCACCAGCTACAAATGCTTTATCACCTTTTCCCGTGATTATTAGCACCCTGATGTTTTCTTCGTCCGAAACAATATCCACTGCTTCTTCAATTTCAAGTAACGTTTCCTTATTAAGAGAATTTAAATGTTTAGGTCGGTCAATTTTAATATAGGCTTTCTTATTTGCAGTTTGTGTAACAATATTTTTAAACTCCACTATAAATCCCTTCTTTCTTAGTATTGATAAAATCCTTCTCCGGTCTTACGTCCTAGTTGTCCTGCTCTAACTTTTTTTCTTAAAAGTGGTGCTGGTCTATATTTTGGATCTCCAAATTCATCTTGAAGGGTTTCCATAATTGCTAAACACACATCTAGACCTATTAAATCAGCTAAGGCTAAAGGACCTAACGGATGGTTAGCCCCTAATTTCATAGCAGTATCAATATCATCCGGTGTAGCTATATCTTCTTCTACTAAAAAGATGGCCTCATTAATCATTGGAATTAATAATCTATTCACTAAAAATCCTGGTGATTCATTCAATTCTACTGCTGTTTTCCCTATAGAGTCTATAAATTCATGTGCTTTATGAATTGTTTCTTCACTAGTTAAGATATTATTAATCAATTCAACTAATTGCATAATAGTTACTGGATTAAAAAAGTGGATCCCAACAACTTTTTCAGGACGACTAGTTGCAGCTGCCAGTTCTGTTAAACTTAATGCAGAAGTGTTACTAGCTATTATTATATCTTCATCTAAAATCTCATCGAGTTTAGTAAA
>JAIPEX010000033.1 GCA_021736945.1 Halanaerobiales bacterium
AAGATGTCTTCGCTGTGATGTAGAGATTAAGTAAAGGAGGCTAAATAATGGCTGAAGATAAAATTAAACTGTATATAGATAATATTCCTGTAGAAGTAAATAAAGGAGAAACGATTCTTAAAGCAGCTGAAAAAGCAGGTAAGTATATTCCTACTTTATGTTATCTAGAAGATATAAATGAACTTGGAGCATGTAGGGTGTGTGTTGTTGAATTAGAAGATCCTACTAGAATTGTTGCTTCTTGCACAACACCAGTTCAAGAAGGTATGAAAGTTAAAACAAATTCAAAGAAAATTAGAGATACAAGGAAAATGAATATGGAGTTTTTATTATCAGATCATGATGTAAATTGTACTTCTTGTATAAGAAATGAAGATTGTGAGTTGAGAGAAATAGCTGAATTCATGGGAATTAGAGACATCAGATTTACCGGAGAGAAAAATCATAGAGAAGTAGATAAATCCACACCTTCTATAATGAGGGATCCAGATAAATGTATATTATGCCGGAGATGTGTTTCTGTTTGTGAAAAAATACAGTCTGTCAAGGCAATAGTACCGGACGGTAGGGGCTTTGAAACCACAGTAAACCCCTCCTTTTATGATTTGCTTGGTGATAGTCCCTGTGTATATTGTGGCCAATGTTCAACTGTCTGTCCCACTGGTGCAATAACAGAAGTAGAATACATTGAAGAGGTATGGGATGCTATTTTTGATCCTAATAAACATGTAATAGTCCAAACTGCACCTGCTGTAAGAGTTGGACTGGCCGAAGCATTTAATGCCGAACCCGGTACTATTGTAACTGGCCAGATGGTAGCTGCCTTGAAGAAATTAGGTTTCGATAAAGTATTTGACACTAACTTTACTGCCGATCTTACAATCATGGAAGAAGGAACTGAGTTAATAGAAAGAATAAATAATGGGGGTACTCTGCCACTATTTACTTCTTGTAGTCCAGGTTGGATTAAATTTTTGGAGCATCAGTATCCAGAAACAATTAATCATCTTTCAAGTTGCAAATCACCTCAACAGATGTTTGGTGCTGTAGCTAAAAGTTATTATGCAGAAAAAAATAACATTGATAAAGAGGACTTGGTAGTAGTTTCAATAATGCCTTGTACAGCAAAGAAATTTGAGGCAACTAGGGAGGAAATGAGTGAGGATGTAGATTATTCTCTTACAACCAGAGAGTTAGGAAGAATGATTAAACAAGCAGGACTCGATATTATGAACCTTGATAAAGAAGAACATGACAAATTATTAGGTGTCTCTTCAGGTGCTGCAGATATATTTGGCACTACAGGGGGAGTAATGGAAGCTGCTCTAAGAACTGCATATGAAATATTGACTGGAGATGAGTTAGAAAAAATTGATTTTGAACAGGTTAGAGGGTTGAAGGGACTTAAAGAATCTTCAGTAATGATAAATGATATGGAAGTGAAAGTAGCAGTTGCTCACGGACTGGGAAACGCTAGAATAATCTTAGACAAGATGAAAAATGGGGAAGAATACCATTTTGTCGAATTCATGGCCTGTCCAGGTGGTTGTATAGGTGGCGGCGGACAACCTTTAGCTGCTTCAGAGAATGTTTTGGAGAAAAGAATGAATGCTATTTATGATATTGACAAAAATAAAAAATTAAGAAAATCGCATGAAAATCCATATATTCAGAAAATATATGAAGAATATTTTGAAGAGCCCGGGAGCCACAAAGCCCATAAGTTACTCCATACGGAATATAAATCTAGAGGTATATAATATGAAAAAAGTTCCCGAGGCGACTATTAGAAGGTTGTTTTATTATTATCGTTGTCTTAAAAATGACGATTCAGAATCACCAAAGTATATTTGTTCAGATGTACTCGGGAATAAAACAGGAATTAAATCAACTTTATTGAGACGTGATTTATCATTTTTTGGACATATGGGCCATAAAGGTAAAGGTTACCATAAAGATGAACTTCAGGATAAATTAGAAAAGATACTAGGTATAGATCAGGAATACGAAATAGCATTAGTTGGAGCAGGAAATGTAGGTAAAGCGTTAATTAAATATAAAAAGTTTAGAGAACTAGGTTTATATATTACAGAAATATTTGATAATGATTTAGATAAAATTGGGCGACGTGTTGGTGGATATATAGTTAAAAATGTTAAATATTTAAAGGAAACATTAGAACAAAATAATATAGAAATAGTGGTTTTAGCAATTGATGAAGAAGAAATTGATGAAATAATTGATCAACTACAAGAGACTAATATTAAAGCCATTTGGAATCTTTCTTCAGCAAGATTAGATTTCGACAAAAATATAATTATTATTAAGGAAGATTTATGTTGTAGTTTAGGGAGTTTGATATATAATATAAATGGGTAATAACAATGGGCCCCTACCAAGGGGCTCATTTTAGATTACTTTTGGAAGAAAGATGTATAATTGATATGGCTTTTAAGCTATGATATAATAATTTAGAGAATAATTAGTTACTTATTATATTATTTATTTAGGAGTTGTTATTATTACAAATAATGAAAAAAGTGAAGCAAAAGCAAATAAGAAACAAATAATTGAAATTAATAAAATTACGTATGGTGGAGATGGAATTGGTTATTTACCTTCAGGTAAAGTGGTATTTGTATCTAAAACCATTCCTGGAGAAAAACACTTGATAGAGATTACAAAAGAAAAAAAGTCATATGCTCATGGAAAAAGTATTAAAAGATTAAATGATTCTGAAGCAAGAATTGAAGCTAAGTGCGAAATATTTGAAGATTGTGGTGGTTGTCAGTGGCAGCATATTGATTATGAAAAACAAAAAGAATTCAAAGAAGAGATTTTACGAGAATCTTTAGAAAGAATTGGTAAGTTTGATGAAATAAATATAGAACCTATTAAAGGAGTAGACTACCCTTGGTTTTATAGAAATAAATCTGTTATACCATTTCAAAAAAATGAAGACGGTGAAATTATAGCAGGTTTTTATAAAAGAGGAACTCATCAAGTAGTTGATAATCATACCTGCTATATTCAACATCAATTAATTAATAGAATAAAAAGATATACTTTAAAATTATTAAATCAGTATAAATCAATAACAGTTTATGATGAAAATGATTTAACAGGACTATTACGTCATCTTCATATTAGAGTAGGGGTTTGTACAAATCAAGCTTTATTAACTTTTATAACCACAGAAAAAGAATTCCCCCATTTAAAGGAAATAGCAAAATTATTAATGAATAAGATCCCAGAATTAACTGGAGTAGTTAGAAATATTAATGACAAAGATACAAATGTTTTAATGGGTAACAAAAGTTATTTGATACAAGGTGAAGATTATATATATGATTATATTGGAAAACGAAAATATAAAATAACTCAAGATTCATTTTTCCAAATAAATACAATGCAAACTAAAAAGTTATATGATACTGTACAAGAGGACATTAATTTAACTGGTGAAGAAGTGATAGTTGATGCTTATTCTGGTATTGGCAGTATAGCGATCTATTTAGATGACAATTATAAAGACATAATTGGAATTGAAAGTAATGAGAAAGCTGTGGAAGATAGTAAACATAATGCATCCATGAATAACCTAGATAACTGCAAATTTATTTCCGGTGATGTGACTGAGCAAATTCCTAATTTAATTAATAAGGATAATAAACCTGATGTTGTGATTTTTGATCCACCGCGAAGTGGATTAAATGATGAGATTATTAATACTGTAATTGATCAAAATATAAAAAAAATAATTTATGTTTCATGCAATCCGACCACTCTTGCACGAGATTTGAAAAAACTTAATAAGTTTTACAATATAAAAACATTACAACCTGTTGATATGTTTCCACAAACATATCACATTGAGACCGTTGTGAAATTAAGGAGGAAAAGCTAATGGATGCATTTTTACTAGTAATTTTTATTATTGTAGGGCTGGCAGGTTTGATATTCCAAGTTGATGCTGGAGCCTTTGTTGGTTTGAGCCTTGCACCTTGGCAGATCATAAAATTAGATATTGGAAAAAAAATTAGTTTATATGCCATTATACTCTCAACTTTAATAGGTGGAATTTACTTTATAGCAATTTCAAGATGGTTGTTATTTTTATTATTTTTACTAATCGAAGTTTACAATTATTGGGGTTATAGAAAAAGATATCAAAAATAACTTGACTTATTATTTATATATGATATAAATTATAAGTATAGGAAAGGTCACGTTTTAAATAAATAAAAGAAGTCTATATAGTAAATGTTGTAAGGAGGTTACAATGTATGCCGACTTATTTATATGAATGTGATAATTGTGGACGTTTCGAAGAATTTCAAAGTATAACTGAAGATTCATTAGAAAATTGTCCAGAATGTGGAGAAAGTGTTAAGAAAATAATTGGAGCTCCTGGAATTATTTTTAAAGGATCTGGTTTTTATTCAACAGATAACGAGGGTGGCTCAGCAGTCACACAAAATGGTTCTAAAGAAAATAATGAAGGAGCTAATAATGCTGACAAGAAGGTTAAAACAAAAGGTGATGAAAAAGCTTCATAATATCATTTGACAAACCAGTAGATATTTGTTAATCTTTATAACGGTTCAGGTAGTATGTGTTCCACATATTTGTCTGGACCTTTTTGTTTGTTCATTAAAAATCAGGGGAGGAAGCAATATGGGAAAAATAGAAGTAAATAATTTATATAAAATATTTGGTAATAAACCAAAGAAAGCACTTGAAATGTTAAAAGACGGTGCTACAAAACAAGAAGTGCTAGATAAGATTGGTAGTACTGTTGGTGTAAATGATGCTAGTTTTGAGGTTGAAGAAGGAGAGATTTTTGTAATAATGGGCCTCTCTGGAAGTGGTAAATCTACCCTTCTCAGATGTATAAATAGATTAATTGAACCTTCAGCTGGTTCAATTAAAGTTGATGGCCAAGAAGTTCTTGATTTTGATACAGAAGAGTTAAGAAGTTTTAGAGAGAAAGAATTTGGAATGGTTTTCCAAAATTTTGCTCTTTTACCCCACAGAACCGTATTAGAAAATGCAATGTTTGGTTTGGAAATCCAAAACATTGAAAAAAGCGAACGGGAAAGAAGAACTAAGGAAGCTTTAAATTTAGTTGGGTTAGATGGATGGGAAGATCAGTACCCAGCCCAGTTAAGTGGGGGTATGAAACAACGCGTAGGTTTAGCTCGTGCTTTGGCAGTTGATCCTGAGATATTATTAATGGATGAACCTTTTAGTGCTTTAGATCCTCTGATTAAAAAAGAAATGCAGAACAAATTATTAGACTTATATGATGAAATGGAAAGAACGATTCTATTTATCACCCATGATTTGGATGAAGCTTTAAAACTCGGGGATCGTATTGCAATTATGAAAGAAGGTAAAATAATTCAGGTTGGTGATCATGAAGAAATATTAACCAATGCTACCAATGAATATGTAGAAAATTTTGTAGAAGATGTAAATCGTTCTAGAATCTTAACTGCAAAAGATATTATGTCTAACCCAGTGGAATTACTATATCCACAGGATGGACCTCGTACTGCTCTTCATAAAATGAAAAACAATGGATTAAGCAGTCTTTTCGTAGTAAATAGGCAAAAGAAATTAAATGGAATAGTTTATATTGAAGATGTTGTTGATCTTATGAATAGTGATGAGGGCAAAGATTTTAAAGATATTATTAAAGATATACCAAAAGCAGAACCAGAAGAAAGTTTAAGAGAACTATTTTCTGATATTGCTGATTTAAATGCTCCATTACCTGTATTAAATGAAGAGGGTAAATTATTGGGAGTTATTGTTAAAACAGATGTATTAGCAAACTTAGCTTCCGAAGGGGCATATGATGGAAATTAAGAAAATTGTAAATTTTTATTTTCAATATATTGGAACACAAATCACAAAGTACAACAAAAATATTTTAGGAGGGTTTTAAAATAATGAAAAAGAAAACAATTTCTATTCTATTAGTATTAGTATTCACCTTATCATTAGTTTCAGTTGGAGCAGGAACTGCAATGGCGGCAGAAGATACAGACACAATTGATTTTGGTTATGTACAGTGGCCGGGCGTTACAGTTAAAACCCATGTAGCTAAAAAAGTATTGGACCATCTAGGTTATGAGACTGCAATGACTAGTGGTTCTCAAGCGATAGTATTTAAAGGAATGGATACTGGTGACTTAGATATATTCCTAGGTAACTGGATGCCAACAATGAAAATTCACTTTGATAAATATAGTGAAAAAGGTTCAGTTAAAGCTGTAAGAAATAATCTGTTGGATGTTGTTTATAGAACAGCGGTTCCAGAATATGTATATGAAGCTGGAGTAACTTCACTAGCAGATCTACAAGAACATGCTGATAAATTTAACAGTACTATTTATGGTATTGAACCTGGAAACGAAGGTAACTTAATAATTAAAAATGCAATTGATAATAACACCTATAATCTAGACGGTTGGACACTTCAAGCAAGTAGTACAGCTGGTATGCTTACTTCAGTAAAAAGAGCTGTAAATAATGAAGAGTGGATAGCATTTAATGCTTGGAAACCACATTATATGAATGTAATGTTTGACATCAAATATTTAGATGATCCTGAAGGTATCTGGGGTAGTGGTGAACGTGTACAAACAGTAGTTAGAACTGGATTTGAAGAAGAAAATCCAAATGTATATAAATTCTTAGAACAATTCAAAGTAACTGCTCCTATGCAAAATGAATGGATAGATATGTATAAAAGACAAGAAATGGATCCAGAAGTTGTTGCTGAAAAATGGATAGCTAACAATCTTGATGTAGTAAATCAGTGGGTCTATGGTGTAGAATCAACTGATGGAAGAATGGCAAGAAAAGTACTTGCTGAGAAAGTATCTAACTAAAATCAATAGATAAAAGATAAGAAAAACAAATATATAATAGAGAATAGTTTTTAATGAAAGAAGTCAGTATATAAACTAGCGGCATTCTTCTTTAAGGAATGCCGCTAGTAAAATATTTTGTAAAGGAGGTTGATTAAAGTTAATAATATAATACAATTATTAACCACTAAAATACCATTAGGCAGTTGGGTAGAAAATTTAGTAAACTATCTAATAAATAATTTTAGTGGACCTCTAGACGGTTTTGCTAATATAATTGAATTAATGGTAGAAAATTTTGAAGCAATTTTAGCTTATCCACATCCTTTAATAGTTATTGCTTTATTTGCATTACTCGCCTGGAAATTAAAAAATTATAAGATGTCAATATTTGTAGCGTTAGGTTTAGGATTAGTATTAAATATACAAATGTGGGATCCACTATTAACTACTTTAGCATCAATAATCACTTCAGTAGTAGTGGCACTTGTGGTAGGTATTCCTATTGGAATTATTAAAGCCCATAGTAAAGTGGTTGATCTTATTACACGTCCAATTTTAGACTTTATGCAGACAATACCACCATTTGTATACTTGATACCTGCATTAATGTTCTTTGGTTTAGGTACAGTTTCTGGTGTAATTGCAACAGTAGTATTTGCAATAGCACCACCAATTAGATTAACTTACCTAGGTATTCAACAGGTTGATAGTGAACTAAAAGAGGCAGGACATGCTTTTGGAGCTAATTGGTGGCAGATTTTATTAAAAATTGAGTTGCCAGGGGCTATGCCTTCAATAATGATGGGTATTAATCAATGTATTATGCTTTCCTTATCCATGGTTGTTATTGCAGCTATGATCGGAGCTGGCGGTCTTGGTAAACCAGTGCTTAGATCACTTTCGGTTGTTGATATCGGTCTAGGATTTGAAGCCGGTTTAGGTGTAGTTATAATAGCTATGGTTCTTGACAGAATGTTTGGTAGAGAATAATGCAAAATATATTTAAACTATAAAATCTGTCCTTACTAAGGGCAGATTTTTAGTATATATGATATGTTTTACTTATTAAAATATTTTTTTAAAACATAATTGAATATAGATTAATGTTATGCTATTATAAACTGCATAATAAGGTGAAAATTAAAAGATATTAAGGTGGTAGTATGGGAAAAAATGCTGTTATTGTAAGTAAATGTTCAGCTTATGAAGATCAAAAATTAAAAAGCTCTGTTTCAGATATTTTTAACAGATTAAATAATTTTGATGATTATTTGAAACCAGGGGATACTGTAGTAATAAAACCCAATCTGCTTTTGGGCAAGAGCCCTGATCAGGTTGTTACTACCCATCCGGATTTAATTCAACAAGTAATAGATAAATTAAAAAAATATGAATGTAAAATTGTTATTGGAGACAGTCCTGGTGGTCCTTTTAATGAATCTAGACTAAAAAGAATCTATAAAAAAACAGGTTTATTAAAACTAGCAGAGAATAAAAAAGTAAGTTTAAATTATAATACTAAATCAACAAAGATTTCATTTGAAGAAGGATTTTTAGTAAAAAGTTTTGAAATATCAGATTTTATATTAAATGCAGATTTAATTATTAATATGTCTAAATTAAAAACGCATTCTTTTATGAAATATACAGGTTCTGTTAAAAATCTATTTGGAACCATTCCTGGAATGAAAAAAGCTGAGTACCATTTAAGAATGCCTGAAGCGGATAATTTTGCTTTGATGTTAGTTGATTTGGCGAGATTTATAGCTCCTCAAATTAATATTATGGATGCAGTCATTGGTATGGAAGGGGCAGGACCATCGGCCGGTGAAAAAAGGAAATTTGGATATATCATGGCCAGTACATCCTGTTTTTCTTTAGATGTTGCGGGGGCTTATTTATTTAATATTGAACCGGATGCTATTCCAACAATAAACCAAGGTAAGAAAAATGGTTTAGTCGGTAACCTTGATGAAATAAATCTATATGGTGATAAGTTAGTACCTGCGGAAAATACAATTACACCTGATATTAATGAATCAGATACTAGAAATGTAAACAACCTCCCTTCATTTCTAGCAAATATTGTAAATAAATTATTAAAACCAAGACCTATTTTTAATACAGAACAATGTGTGAAATGTGGGGACTGTGCAGCTAATTGTCCTGCTGAGGCGATAGAGTTGAATGATTATCCTGAAGTAGATCTAAATGCATGTATAAGATGTTTTTGCTGTCAAGAATTATGTTCTTATGAAGCAGTTGACATTAAAAAACCTATTTTAGGCAAATTGTTTTTTAAATAAATATAAATGGTGGTACTATGAATTATAAAAATGGAAAAAATATCATAGAAACGATTAAAAGTTATAAAAATAATTATTTTAAATCAGATATATATTCGGGCTTGTCGGTAGCTACATTATGCATACCACAAAATATGGCCTATGCTCTTATAGCCGGATTAAACCCAATGTATGGTCTTTATGCTTCAATAATTTCTCAGATTATATCTACTATAACGGGCAAATCCAGTTATATTATTGTAGGTCCCACTAATTTAATGGCAATGGCAATTGCTAGTAATCTCAACTATGTACAAGATGATAAATACCTAGAAATGGTTATTTTGTTAACCTTTTTAGTTGGTGTTTTTCAGATTTTGGCTGGAGTTTTTAAACTTGGCAAGCTAGTGAAATATGTTTCCCACCCTGTGATAGTAGGTTTAACTGCTGGTGCAGCAATTTTAATAGGAATTGGTCAGATTAAGAATTTTTTGGGAGTAAGTATTGGACGAACTTATAATGTTTTTATAGAAATTTATCAATTATTTCTAAAAGTAGGCTCAATAAATTATTTATCACTTTTATTAGGTATTATAACAATAATTTCAATTTTAATTGTAAAAAAGAGCAAGTATGATATTCCAGCTTATCTTTTAGGAATAGTATTTACCACCCTAATTGTGATTTTATTTAATTTTGAAAATTCGATTAATACTGTTGGAAGGTTAAATTTGAGTGAATTTGCTCTGAATATCCCTGGACTTAATTCAAAATCTATTATTAATCTTTCTTCTAAAGCTCTAGCAGTAGCAATAGTCGGGTTAATTCAAACTTTAGCAGTTGTTAAATCAATTTCAAATCGGGCTAAAGAAGAACTAAATATAAATAAAGAATTTGTAAGCCAAGGAATTATGAACTTTGGTTTATCTTTTTTTAATGGATTTGCTAGTTCAGCTTCATTTACAAAAACATTTGCTAATTATCAAGCGGGAGCAAAAACCAGAATATCAGAATTAATTTCAGCTATTTTTATTTTAATCTTTATTTTCTTTTTTAACTTTTTTATAAAATACATACCAATAGCAGCTTTGGCTGGTTTGGTGATCTTAGTTGCTTATAATATGATAGAAATTAAGGAAATAAAAGATTTAATCAAAGCAACAAAGGCAGATACTTTAATCTTCACATTAACATTCTTAGCAACTATTAGTTCACCTAGAATAGAGTATGCGGTTTATATTGGAGTCTTGTTATCCTTATTTTCAGTTCTGAAGGATAGTTCGGAAGCAAAGGTAAGTCATTTAAAATACGATGAGAATTCACACTCGAAAATCGTCCAAACTGTACCGAAAGAGATTCAAGATGATGAGTATGTTATTTTAGATCTAGTAGGTGACTTCACTTTTAGTTCAGCGGAAAGTTTTAAGTATAAATTGGAGCATGTCTCTGATGCTGGTTGTGGTTATATATTAAGATTAAGAAATATTGATAATATAGATATTACATCAATTAATGAACTCAAAAAATTCATTAAACGAATACAAGATGAAGATAGGGAAGTTTTATTATCAGGAATTAATCAAAATAAATATAAAATACTGAAAGATCTCGGTATTGTAGATTTAATAGGTGAAGAAAATATATTTTATGAGAAAGATAAGATTTTATCTTCTACTGTGGATGCAGTAAAAAAGGCGGAAGGAAATGAAGTTGATGAAGATAAAGAAAAGTAAATTTACAACAATAATGGATTTATGATATCATAAAAGAAAAGATAAGTTGTTCTTAGAGGAGGTATATAGGATGTCTGTATATGATTTAGCGAATAATTTGGCAAAAGAACTTAAGGAGTCTGAAGAGTATAAAAAATATTTGAAGAAACGAAAAAAAGTATTAAATAATGAAAAAACAAAAGAAATGCTGTTAGATTTTCAAGAGGAACAGATGAAGTTACAAGCCAAAAAAATGTCTGGAGAAGATTTAAGTGAAGAAGAAACTGAAAAATTAGAAGAACTTAGAGAGTTAATTGATTTAAATTCAGATATTAAAGAATATTTACAGGCCGAATATCGAGTTAATATTTTATTAAATGACATACAAAAGATAGTTTTTGGTGATTTAGAACTCGGGATTGAAGAAGAAAATCAAGATGAATAAAAATTAAGCACC
Organism: Halanaerobiales bacterium; assembly: GCA_021736945.1. Taxonomy (GTDB): domain Bacteria; phylum Bacillota; class Halanaerobiia; order Halanaerobiales; family M55B127; genus M55B127. The sequence goes on from JAIPEX010000033.1 coordinate 11,339, forward strand.
CTAATTATAAGGGTGCTTAATGTGTAGTGAGTCAGTTATACAGCCACTACTTCTTTAACTTCGGGCAATTTCTTTTTTAACGTTCTTTCTATACCATTTTTTAAGGTTAAAGTAGACATTGGGCAACCATGACAGGCCCCTACAAGTCTTACTTTTACTATACCTTCATCAGTTATTTCAACAAGTTCTACATCTCCACCATCAGCTTGAAGACCTGGGCGAATTTGATCTAGAACATCTTTTACTTCTTCTTTTTCCACAAATTACACCTCCATGTATTAATCTAATTGTATTATAACATATTTTAGAAATTATACAATAATAATTACTAAATTTATCAAGTTAAATTATAGAACGGGGAGAATAATATGGTTGATAAATTTGTGCACCTACATAATCATACCGAATATAGCTTATTGGATGGGGCGCTTAGAATAGACAGCCTTATTCAGAAAGCAAAAAAATATAATATGCCAGCAGTTGCAATGACTGATCATGGGGTATTATATGGTATGTATGAATTTTATAAAAAAGCGAAGCAAAATAATATTAAGCCTATAATAGGGTGTGAGGTATATGTATCCCCAACAGACAGATTTGATAAGTCTGTTCGTAATAGGTATCATCTTGTATTATTAGCGGAAAATAATAAAGGGTACCATAATTTAATGAAAATAGTATCTTCTTCGTGGTTGGAGGGCTTTTATTATAAACCCCGTGTTGATAAAAAATTATTACATGAACATCGCGAAGGTATTATTGCATTATCGGCTTGTTTACAGGGGGAAGTTTCACAATCTATTCTTAAGGGCAAATCAAAAACAGAAGTAAAAAAAATAATAAATGAATATCAAAATATATTTGGCAAAGAGAATTATTTCTTAGAACTAATGGATCATAATTTATCGGAAGAAAAAAAGGTTAATTCAACTTTAATAGAAATATCCAATGAAGAAGATATTCCCTTGGTTGTAAGTAATGATGTTCATTATAATGAAAAAGATGATGCTAAAGTTCATGATGTATTGTTGGCTTTACAAACTGGGACCACAATTAATGATGAAAACAGATTGACTTTTCCTAATGATAATTATTATTTTAAGAGTTCTCTAGAAATGTATAAACTATTTCCCGATATTAAAGAGGCATATCAAAACACTTTAAAAATAAGCAAAAGGATAAATGTAAAGTTAGATACTAATGAGTTCTTTTTACCAAACTATCCTGATGTAGAGAAAGAAAATGAAGCCAATTTTTTGAAGAAATTATGTGAAAAAGGTTTAGAAGAAAAAGGCATGAAGGATAATGAAAAAGCAAAAAAAAGAATGAATTATGAACTAGATATAATTGAAGAGATGGGATATATTTCATATTTTTTAATTGTTTGGGATTTTATAAAATTTGCTAATGAAAATGGGATAAGAGTTGGTCCAGGAAGGGGTTCTGCAGCTGGAAGTTTGGTATCTTATTTACTCGATATTACCCGTATTAATCCTCTAAAATATGGATTGATTTTTGAAAGGTTTTTAAATCCAGAGAGAGTTACAATGCCTGATATAGATATAGATTTTGATGAAAGAAGAGATGAAATCATTGATTATGTAAAAAAGAGATATGGAAAAGAAAGGGTAGCTCAAATTGGTACTTTTGGAACTATGGCAGCACGGGCTGCTATCAGAGATGTGGGGAGAGCGTTAGATATTTCTTATGGCAAAGTGGATAAGATTGCAAAAATGATTCCCTCACAACATGGAGTAGATTTGAAATATGCTATTCAAAACAGCGAAAAGCTTAGAAAAAATTATGAAAATGATAAAGAAGTAAAAAAATTGATAGATTATTCCAAAGAATTAGAGGGACTACCTCGACATATTTCCACCCATGCAGCCGGTGTAATTATTGGCCCGGAAGATTTGGAAAACATTATACCTTTGCAGTTACAGGATGATAATGTTATAACCCAATTACCCATGGATGATTTAGAAGAGATGGGTTTATTAAAAATGGACTTTTTGGGGTTAAGAAATTTAACAATAATTAATAAGGCTTTAGATTTAATAGAAAGAAATAAAAATATAAACCTTGATATAGAAAATATTTCACGAGATGAACAGAAAGTTTATGAAATGCTTCAACAGGGAAGAACATTGGGAGTATTTCAGATGGAGTCTCGTTTATTCCAGGACTTAAATAAAAAACTTAAACCAAACAGGTTTGAAGATATAATAGCATTATTAGCTTTAGGAAGACCTGGACCACTGGGAAGTAATATAGTTGATGACTATATTAAATGTAGACATGGAGAGAAAGAACCTGAGTATTTACACCCAAAACTTAAACCAATTTTAGAAGAAACATATGGTATGATTCTTTATCAAGAACAGGTTATGGAAATAGCTGGTAAATTAGCTAATTATTCTATGGGAGAAGCGGATTTACTAAGAAGAGGAATGGGGAAGAAAAAAGAAAAATTAATTAAAAGAGAAAGAGAAAAATTTGTTAAAGGTGCTATGAGTAACGGAATTGATAAAAGTATTGCAAGTGAAATATTTGATCAGATGGAATATTTTGCCGGTTATGGCTTTAACAAATCACATAGTGCTGCATATGCATTATTGGCTTATCAGACAGCTTTTCTTAAAGCAAAATTTCCTTCTGAATTCATGGCAGCCCTTTTATCGACAGTTATGAATAATCTTGATAAAGTTTCTTTATATATTAATGAAGCAAAAGAGATAGGGTTATATGTATTACCTCCTGATATAAATGAAAGTTTTTATGACTTTGTTCCTAACAAGAATGGAGATATTAGATTTGGCTTAAAGGCTATAAAAAATGTAGGTACTAATTCTATAGAAACCATAGTTAATTCAAGAAAAAAAGAAGGCTATAAATCTCTTCAAGATTTTTTAGACAAAGTTGATTTGAAAAAAATAAATGTAAAAACAATTGAGGCCTTAATAAAATCCGGTTGTTTTGATAATTTAGGACAGAAACGATCTCAGCTATTAGTAAAATACGAAGAAATTTACGAAAAAATATCTAATAGTAAAAAACGTATTAATGCAAACCAAACTTCATTTTTTGACATGTTTGAAAAAGAAGATGAATTTTTTGAGACAGATATAGAATATCCTGATATTGATGAAATTGATCTTGATATAAAGTTAGATCAGGAAAAAGATTATCTTGGTATTTATGTTTCAGGACATCCATTAGATGAATATAGAGAAAAATTAATTAAGTTAACGAATGCCACTTGTAATAGTTCAATTGATAGAAAAAATAAGTTATGTCTTGCAGGTAGAATTACAGAAATACACCAACATTATACAAAAAATAATAATTTGATGGCATTTGTAACAATTGAAGATTGGGATACTTCTAATGATATAATAGTTTTTCCAGATATATACGACAATTTTAAAGATTTCTTAATAAAGGGCAAAGTAATATTAATAATTGGAAGTTTGTCTGACGATGAAAGTGTAATTGCAAAAAATATATTAGATTTAGATAATAATATACTTGAAATTGATTTAAGAGATTTAAAGAAATCTAAGTTAAATAAGTTAAAAAGTCTGTTAACCGAAAACATGGGAGAAAGTCCAGTTGTATTTAAAAATAATGAGAAAAAAATAATCACAGATAATAAATTTTGGATTAATTTAGAAAATAATACAATTGAGCAATTGAATAAAATCATAAAAGAAAAAAAATATAAAATATATTAAAACTTAATAATAATTAAACGGGAAAAAGTGTAAAAGCCTCTGCAATATTAATTCTTGACATTAACTGTAAAAAATTATATTCTTGTTATATATATTTAGTCATATTTTATAAAAGCAAGGAGGAAAATTTGTGAAAAAAATAGGTGTTCTAACAAGTGGCGGCGATGCTCCTGGAATGAATCCAGCTATTAGATCTGTAGTGAGAACAGCTGTTTATAGAAATAAAGAAGTAATCGGTTTTTATAATGGATTTAGTGGTTTATTAGATGGCAATTATACTGAAATGAACAGGAGATCTGTGGGTGATATAATACATCGTGGGGGAACAATTTTAAGAACTGCCCGATGTAGAGAATTTGAAACAAAAGAAGGAAGAGAAAAAGCTTATAAAAAAATTGAGAAGCTTGATATTGGTGGACTTATTATAATAGGAGGGAATGGTTCTTTAACAGGTGGAAAATTATTGAATGAAGAGTTTGGTATACCTGTTATAGGAATTCCCGCAACAATAGATAATGATCTTGCAATGACTGAATTTTGTATTGGTTTTGATACTGCAATGAATACTGTATTGGATGCCTTAAATAAAATTAGAGATACAGCTACATCTCATGAAAGAACCTTTGTGGTTGAAATCATGGGAAGAGATGCAGGTTACTTAGCATTATATACCGGTATGGCCGGTGGAGCCGAATCCATACTGATTCCTGAAATTGAATTTAGACTAGATGATATTATCAATAATTGTAAAGCAGGTTTTGAAAGAGGTAAACTGCATAATATAATTGTTGTAGCTGAAGGTGCTGGAAAAGAATTGAAAGGAGATAAAAATAGCAGAAATATTGGTAATATTATTGGAAACCATATAAGAAATGAACTTTCAGTAGAGACAAGGGTGACTATATTAGGCCATTTACAAAGAGGTGGTTCTCCAACAGCAAGGGATAGAATAATATCTACCCAAATGGGATCTAAAGCTGTTGATTTATTATTAGATGGAGAAGAAAGTAGAATGGTAAGTTGTCAAGCAAATAATATAGTTGATGTTTCTCTTGATAAAGCACTGAACAAGGAGAAAAGTATAGATATGGATATATATAATTTAGCAAGAATTTTATCATTATAGACTGGAGGTTTGATTATGAGAAAAACTAAGATTGTTTGTACTTTGGGGCCTGCAGCCGATGACAAGGAAACGATAAAGAAATTGGCGGAAGCAGGTATGAATGTAGCGAGACTAAATTTTTCTCATGGTGATCACGAAGAACATGGTAGAAGAATAGATTTAGTAAAAGAAGTAGAAAAAGAACTAGATAAGCCAATTGGTATTATGCTTGATACACAAGGACCGGAAATTAGAACTGGTAAGATGAAAAACGATAAGATTACTTTAAAAAATAATGAAGAAGTTAAAATTACTACCAAAGAAGTAATTGGAAATAAAAATAGATTTCAGATTAAATATGATAATATTATTCAAGATATTAATGAAGATTCCACTATATTATTAGATGATGGCTTAATAGAATTAAAGGTTAAAGAAATTAAAGAAGATGAAATAGTCTGCACGGTGATTAATGGTGGAGAATTAGGTTCTCAAAAAGGTGTTAATATTCCAGGGATAAAAACAACATTACCAGCCATAACAAAGAGAGATAAGGACGATATTGTTTTTGGTATTAAACATAATATACATTTTATAGCAGCATCATTTATTCGAAAAGCTGCTGATGTGTTGGAAATTAAAAAAGTACTTGAAGAAGAATGGGCACAAGAAATTAAAATCATATCCAAAATTGAAAGTGAAGAAGCTGTAAATAATATCGATGAGATTATAGAAGTATCTGATGGTATTATGATAGCAAGAGGGGACCTTGGGGTAGAGATACCTGCAGAAAAAGTTCCAATTATCCAAAAAACTATAATTAGAAAATGTAATGAGGTTGCTAAACCTGTAATAACTGCTACCCAACTTCTAGATTCGATGATAAGAAATCCTCGTCCAACTAGAGCAGAAGCTTCTGACGTCGCTAATGCAATATTTGATGGAACAGATGCAACTATGCTTTCGGGTGAAACAGCAATAGGTGGATTCCCTGTTCAAGCTGTAAAAACGATGAGTAACATTGCTTTAGAAATTGAATCATCTGATTCCTATAAAGAACAGTTAAACCGGAGAGAAGCTATAAAAGCAGATACTGTTACTGAAGCAATTAGTATAGGTTCCTGCGAGATATCATCTGGTTTATCCGCAGATGCAATAATAACAGCGACCGGATCTGGTTCTACAGCTCGAATGGTATCCAAATGTAGAGCTTTAACCCCTATTGTAGCTGTTACACCAAATGACATGGCTTATCATAATTTAACATTAAGTTGGGGAGTATACCCCACTATGTCTTCAGATAGTACTTCAACTGATGAAATGATGGATAATTCTATAAATGTTGCTTTAGAAAATAATCTAGTAAATGAAGGAGATCTAGTTGTATTAACAGCTGGTGTTCCTGTTGGTACTCCTGGTACTACCAATTTAATTAAAGTTGATATAGTAGGAGACCCCATCATAGAAGGACAGGGTATTGGAAGAAAAATAATACACGGAAAAGTTAAAATAGTTGAGAGTGCCAATGAAGCCTTAGAAAAAGTACAAGAAGGTGACATTATTGTTACTCGTTCTACTAACAAGCAATACGATGAAGCTATCAAAAAAGCAGCAGGAATAATTGCTGTTGAGGGAGGAGTTACTTCTCATTCTGCTGTTGTTGGAATTCAATATAATAAACCAGTAGTTATAAATGCAGTTGGTGTTTTGGATATCTTAAAAGAGGGAGAAATTGTTACTATTGACAGTGTAAGAGGACAAATATATAGAGGTAAAGTTAACTTGAAATAAATATTTAAGTAATTTACAATTAAATATTATATTTTAGTTTTACCCCGTATTTTCAGATACGGGGTAAATTTTTGGAGGTGGAAAAATGAATATAGATAAAAAAAGATTTATAAAAGATTATCTAATGATAACAGTTGGAGCCATAATAACAGCTCTTTCACTTGTTATTTTAACGGTGCCTAATAAGATAGCTGCAGGAGGAGTAAGTGGAGTAGCTACAATTCTATACCATATGTTTGGATTTAAAGTGGGGATTGTTATCTTAGTGATAAATGTACCATTGTTTTTAGTCGCTATTTATGTATTAGGAGGAAGAATTGGAATAAAAACACTTTGGGGTATTATTGTTTTATCATTGACAGTAGATATTTTATCCCCAGTTTTACAACCTCTTACAAACGAGTTTATTTTAGCTAGTATTTATGGTGGAGTACTTGCAGGTGTAGGTATGGGTTTAGTATTTAGAGGTGGTGGTACTACTGGAGGTACTGACCTGATAGCTGCTTTAACTAGTTATTTCTTCCCACATTTTAGTATAGGCCAGGGATTATTTTTAATAGATGGTTTAGTAATAGCTTTAGCCGGTATTGTTTTTGATGTAGAATTAGCACTTTATGCAGCAATTACAATTTTTGTTAGTACAAAAATAATAGATATTATACAAGAAGGATTTAACATATCTAAATCAGTGTTTATAATTTCTGATAATTCAAAAGAAATTAAAGATGAAATATTAATTAAAATGCGCCGAGGTGTAACAGCATTAAAAGGTTATGGTGGTTATAGTGGAAGAGATAAGGATGTTTTAATGGTTACAATAAACAGAGCAGAAATCACCAAATTGAAAAATTTAATTAGAGAGATTGATGAAGACGCCTTTGTTATAATGAATGAGGCACATGAGGTTCTTGGTGAGGGTTTTAAGAGAATAAATGATAAGGCGATAAACGAATAAAGCGATTGTATAAATATTATTGAAATGTTATAATTATATTAAGCGGACATAGCTCAACGGTAGAGTGTAACCTTCCCAAGGTTAAAGTTGCGGGTTCAAGTCCCGTTGTCCGCTCCATTTAATTTATAGTTTACTTTTAGGTAATATTATTATATAATAATAAAATAGGATAATATATTTGTTGTTCTACAAATATGGAGGGATATAATGTCAAATGTCTATGATTATGTAATTGTTAAGATTAAAATAAACAAATTAAAAAAGATGCTACCTAAGATCGATCATAAAAGGGAAAAAGAGTTTTTGAAAAAGCATATGCCTAAGTATCTCCATTTTTATGATTATTTTCTAAAAAAATTATTTCCGTTTTTGGAGAACTTTAAAGATGGTATTGCATGGAAAGTGATACATAATGGCATGAGTTTTTATGTATCTGAAGAAAGACCCCAAGACGGTATGTTTATGTCCGTTTCATTTCAGGCTAATAATAAATTGAAATTTTCCTTTTATTATGAAGAAGATGAAGAAGATAGTGATTTATCCCGTAAATCTAGAGAAGGAAGAAATGAGGACCACATGTGGTATTATGTGGAAGACCTTGAATTTGATAAAGAACTTGCCAAATTAATAGTACAAAGTTTTAAAGAAAAAGTTAAATATTTAAATCAAAAAGATGAAGAAGAATAAAACATTGAAACCTCCTTAAAAGGAGGTTTTTTGCATTTCATTTTAATCTATAGATAAAATTTCTACTTCTGGATCAATCTTATAAATGTTATCTTTTCTTTCAATAACCACTTTTGCTTTATTCTTTAAACTTTCTTCATTTTTAATTGCTGTTAACAGATCGTGATTAGGGTTAAAAGCAATTGGGTTGCCTGTCATTTTAAGCATACTATAATCTCCCTGAGTGTCTCCATATGAATAGCTTTTTGATAAATCAATATTATAATCATTAACAAACTGATTTAAAACCTTTTCTTTGTTATTTGATTGCCACATTTTTATTACTTCACCTGTGAAATGACCGTTATCATCCAATAAATATTTGCTGCCCTTAAAATCAGTTATATTGTATTTTTCAGCCATTTTTTTCACTAAAAATTCTGGACTTCCTGAGATGAAGAAAACTTTATGATTTTTTTCTAAATGGTAATCTACAATATATCTTGTATATCTATATACAATGTCTCCACTTAAGTTAATAACCTGATTATTTACGAATTCTAAATCAGATATTTTTATACCTTCTAATTCCTTAATATATATTTCTGCTAGCTCTTCTAAATAGTCTTCATAAAATCCTTTTCTTCTTTTCCACTCGGCATAAGTGTTTTTAACTTGATTATGCCATACTACTGGATCTATAACCTCGTATTTTATTAATTTTTTAAAATGCTGAATCATTAATGAACCCCTAAATAATGTACCATCTATATCTAAAAAGGCTCCTGTATTCATATATTAATCATCTCCTTTTTTTATCCTTTTAATACTGCTAATGGTTTTAATCTAACTGTAGGAAAAGCTAATTTTGTTTCTATTAGTGATTCAATTACTTCATCAACCTTTTTATAAGCTAGAGGTGATTCGTCTAGCAAACTATCTCCAGAAGATGAAGTGACTTTAACCTGTTTGATTGAATCTTGATGTTGTCTTTTAGTTATACTTCTTTTGGCTTCTCGTCGCCCCATTATTCTACCTGAACCGTGAGCAGTTGATTTTAATGAATTTTCTGTAGTTTCAGAGTTCGCAGATTTTATTATATAACTTGATGTACCCATAGAACCAGGTAAAAGAGCATAAGAGTTATTATCTAATCTTGTTGCTCCTTTTCTGTGAATCAAATAGTTTCCTTTTTTATTATTAATGGCATGTTCTTCAAATCTAGCCACATTATGAGTTAAATCATAAAATAATTCCAAATTAGATTGTGAAAATAACCTAGAAAAGATATTTCTAACTTTATGGGTTAAGATCTGTCGATTACAATAAGCAAAATTTGCTGCACATCCCATCGCAGAGAGATACTGGTCAGCTTCATTTGTATTGATCGGAAAAGAAGCTAAATTTTTAACGGGGAATTCAAAATCATAATTTTTGCTAAGTTGATGAGCTTGATCAATATAATCTTTGGCGACTTGATGTCCAAATCCTCTTGAACCAGTGTGGATCATGACAGTTATTTGACCTTCTTTAAAGTTAGAATTTTTATTGAAAACTTTATCGACAAATTGCAATTCTATAAAATGATTTCCCGAACCGAGACTACCTAATTGGGTAACTCCCCTGTTTATTGATTTTGCTGATAGACTATCAGTATTAGCATTAGGGAAATATCCGTTGTCTTCAATATTTTCAATATCTTTATTAAAACCAAAGCCAAAAGAGTTAATTAAAAATGGGACCCCATTTTCAACAATAGTTTCGAATTCAGTACGAGTAAATTTTAAATCTGAATCTTCACCTACTCCTGCTGGGATCAGATTTTTGAATGATTTAAGTATTTCATCGATATCATTTTTAATATCATTTTTAGATAAACCTGTTTTTAATAATCTTACTCCACAATTTATATCAAATCCTACTGCACCAGGTGAAACTATGCCTTTTTGGGGATCGACTGCTAGAACACCGCCAATTGGAAGTCCATAGCCAGGATGAATGTCAGGCATACCAACTACCCGAACTACTCCGGGCAATTTACTAGCATTGAACAACTGCTTTAGTGATTTATCATCTATTTTTTCATATATATGTTTGTTTGTAAATAGCAAAATATCACTATTTCTATTATTATTTTTTTCGAACTTATAATATAGCATATCTCTCACCACTTATATTGTATCAGATTTTTTATACATTGTTAAAGGGGGTTACAATTTATGGGGTTTATTAATCTGTTATATAAAAAGTTTAAATATGATAGGCACCTTACTTACAGTAAGAATGAAATAGAAAAATTGCAAAGAGAAAAATTAATTAATTTAGCTAAGTATGCTTATAAAAATAGTAAATTTTATAAACAACTTTTCAAAAGTAAGGGAATTACCTATAACAAATTAGATAATATAAATATAAAAGATTTACCAAAGACTAATAAACAATTATTGATGGAAAATTTTAATGATGTAATTACTGTTGATGATATAAATAAAAATGAAGTAATAGATTTTATCGATAAACATCAAGATCCCACTAAATTATTAAATGATAAATATTATGTAATTCATAGCTCTGGTACAACTGGTGAAATAGGATATTTTATATATTCTAAAAAAAATTGGGAACTTCTTAAAGCTGTTGGGGCTTCCCGATTGTTTGATAGTTTTGGCATTAAAAGAAAAACTTATGCATTTATTGGGGCAGTTGATGGTCATTATGCCGGTATCAGTTTCTTTTTAAGTCCAGTTAATAAATTTGAAGAATATTTTTATAAAGATTTTCTTATAATAGATATAAATAAACCTTTAGAGAACTATGTTAACAAGTTGAATTCAT
>JAIPEX010000034.1 GCA_021736945.1 Halanaerobiales bacterium
TTGACCTCACCCTTTGGAGTAAGATACAATTCTAACTCCATTAGTTGCCAGACTAATTGGAATTCTAGACCTTTTAAAAGTCGGAGGATTTCAGCGTAATATTAGTTTGGAAGATGGTCTTGAACTATTAAGAATCCTCATTCGTGAGTTTAGCGAACGGGCGGGAGTAGGTCAATCATTATATATTTATAATTAAAATCAAACACCTAATAATAATTCCCCCTAAAATAATTTAAAAAATAAAACTAGTGAAATAGCTACTATCTCCTCCTTTTTACCCTCTGGGCATCCAGGGGGTTATTCATTTTGGGCTTTATTTTTGAAGCAAGCTAAGAATTTATCTTTTTAAATATATATTTGTAGTTAATACTTTTAAAAAGAAATAGTTTGAAGTATCTCTGATAATTCAGAGCATCAGATATTTGCTTATTGTAGTTTAAAAAGGAAATTAAAGCAGACAATATAATTGGAAATATATTACATAATTTCTTGTAAATTACAGTAAAATATGGTAGAATATGGAAAAGGAGTGGTTGGATGATAAATAATGTAGTATTGACGGGTCGATTAGTTAGGAAACCAGAATTAAAAGAATCAGAAGAAGGAGTTGATTATTGTACATTTACACTGGCAGTTCAAAGAAATTACCGCCGTAAAGATGGGGAAATAGAAACTGACTTCATTGATGTTGTTAATTGGGGACCGGGAGCAAAACGATGCAGTAAGTATTTAAAAAAAGGAAAATTAGCTGGAGTTGAAGGAATGATAAGTACATATACAATTGAAAAAGAAGACAAAAAATATAAAAATTATCGGGTGAAAGCAAGGCGGGTTCAGTTTTTAGAATGGCCAGATAAATAAATATAATTTTTTTGGGGTTAATGAGGATATTCATTAACCCCTTTTTTTACTGTCTTAAAAGGGAGGATTTGGAATTTATTTGTAGAATAATATAATAAGGCGTATTAGTTTATAAAATCATGTTTAAAATCAGGGAAATTGTTCATGATAATATAAAATTGTTATTATACAGAAATGAGGGGGGATAGTTTGAGAAAATATATTTATACTTTCTTAATTATTATTATTGTTATTGGTTCACTTTTATTAGTAAATAACCTGGGAATAATTTCTTTTAGGCAATGGGGAGAAAATATTATTCAAAGTACTCCGTTTGTAAAAGAATATGTACGAACCGCAGAAGAGTATGAAAAAGTAGTTGCAGAAAAGGAAGAATTATTGGAGGAAAAAGAGAATCTAGAAAAACAGGTGGAAGAAATGGAAGAAGAAAATAATAAATTAAAAGAGAAAGTAAAGGAACTTGAAGAAAACAATGAAGAGTTAAGGACTAAGTTAACAGAATCTCAGGATCAACAGGCTAGTAAAGAAGAAAACTTTAAGAAGTTATTAAAAATTTATGAAAACATGGATCCCGAAAAAGCAGCTAATATTTTAAATAACCTTAATAGAGATTTTGCTATGAAGATTTTAAGAGGTTTAAGTGACCAAGATGCGGCTACAATTTTAGAAAGTATGAAAGTAGAGGATGCTGCAGATTTTAGTCAAGATCTTCAATGAGCTTCAAAAGATAAATGAAAATTAAATTTAATAAGTGTATAATTTTATTTTAAAAAAATATTTGATTGTTTACTAAATATATATTTAATTAATTTAATATTACATCATGCAAAGGAATAGAAAAAAACAATCAGAAAAGAAAGAAAAATACTTTAATAATCGGCAAGGGGACTGTTTTTAGACTATAATAGACATCCTATAAATTTATTCATTTAATCCAAAATAGTTCGATTTCCCCCTATATGAAATTCAGTTCCTATACGAGATTATTATGGAGTGATCTGTTTGAAAAATAAAAATATAACTTTTACTACACTTTTAATAGTTTTTCTTTTATTAACTACAACTTTGCATGTGCAGGCTTTTTCTAATTCATTAAAAAATTTTGTGACTAATGGTAAAAAGGTTCAAATTGAACTATATAATGAGCAATCAACTGTTAGATTTTATACAGGTACCAATGTAGAAATTAGTAATTTAGATAAAACCAAACGTACTTTTCTAACCAAAAATAAGGAATATATTATAGAACCAGATGAAAATGGTCAACCAAGGTGGTTTATTCAAGTTTTTGCCACTGAAGAAAAGGGTAAAGCCGAGAAAATTAAAGAGGATATTAAAAGGGATTTTAATGGTTATGAAGTTCGGATTAAATTGGTGGATGGTTTATACAAAGTAGAAGTTGGTTCCTTTAATCAAGAAGCAGCAGCCGAAAAAGTTTCTAAAAATTTAAATGATGCTGGCTGGCAAACGTGGGTGAAAGAGGATGAAATTAAGGAAAGAACTTCTCAATTAGTTGTTAAAGATACAAAAGGTAATATTTTATTTAAAAATGGTACTATTTTTTGTGAAGGCGTTATTAGATTGAAGGATAACTTATATAATGGAAAAATGCAATTTAAGTTAAATGATAAAAAAATTGAAGTTTTAAATGAAATCGATTTTTTAACATTGGAATATGGTTTACTTTTAGAAAATCAACCTGATACTAATAATCTTACTTTTTTGAAAGCAGCTGCGGTATTAAATCGTAGTAGAGCTTTAAGTAAAATATTAAATGAAACATCTCCGTATAAATTTCCTCAGTATAAAGGAATTTCTGGCTTGTCAGAAATAATTAGAGTTGCTGTGGATAATACCACTGCAAAAGTAATATATAAAGACGGTTCACCTTATTATGAAAATATTGATTTTAAAAATTTAGATAGAAATCATAATAATGTTGAATCGGTATTATTTAGCAAGTTAGATTCTATTGAAATTATAGATTTAGATACAACTTTAGAAGAAAAACAAATAGTAGATGCTAATATAGATATTGGGTTAAAATATAAAGAAATCAGACAGTTAACCTGGAGTGGACCCCGGGTAATAAGTATCGTTGATTTAAATACCTTAAAGGGTAGACATAAAGTTACAAGCTTTATTAGTAATAATAAAATTGATGGATTAGCTCCGTTAAGTGAAGTAGTGAGTAAAAACAATGCATTAGTCGGAGTAAATGGAGGTTTTTATACTTCCTCAGGTACTCCTTTAGGACTAGTGATGATTGATGGTAAAATGGTTACAGAACCTTTATATAATAGAGCTGCTTTAGGTATCACAAAGAGCGGAGAAATATTAATAGACAATGTTAACTGGAAAGGATTATTAAAAACCAAAAATAATAGTAATATTATTATTGATGCAGTAAACAGAAAACCTAATAATGATAATGAAATAATATTATATAATAGGTTTTTTGGGAAAAAGACTCCTCAATTTAACCAATTCTCCACAGAAATTGTTGTAGAAGAAAATAGGATAGTAAGAGTAGACAAGGGAGAATTAATTCAAAATGAGATTCCAGAAGAGGGGTTTATTATAAAATCATTCAACAGCAATCCCGAGGAATATTCATCTTTTGAACCCGGCAAAAAAATAGAATATAAAAATATATTTAGTCCCAACTGGCATGAAGAAGAGATTGTTAACATAATGGGTGGTGGTCCTAAACTAATTACGAAGGGAGAAGTAACTGTAACCGGGCAAGCTGAAAATTTTCAATCAGATATTATTAAAGGCAGGGCCCCAAGAACAGCTGTTGGACTTACAGAAGATGACCATTTACTATTTGTAATGGTCGACGGGCGTCAGCCTGAATTAAGTGTAGGTATAACACTTAAAAATTTAGCACATTATTTACAAAGGTTGGATGTTAAAGAAGCTATGAATTTAGATGGTGGTGATTCTTCTCAATTAGTAATTAGAGGATATACTTTTAATAATCCATCTGGTTATAGGGAAATTGGAAGTGGAATACTAATTAAAAAATTACAATAATGGAGGATGATATTTTTGTATAAAAAGATACTAATATTATTTATATTAATCACAGTTAGCTTTACCCCAGTCGCAAATGCTCAAACCCATGATTTTCAGGAAATGAATTATTCAGTTTTAATTGATGGTGAGAATACTTCACTTAATATTAATCCAATATTTCAATTTCAAAATGAATTAAATAAATTAAGTTTTGATTTAAATTTCGATGGTGATGATTTAAAATTCGGAGGCACCTGGTTAATACAGGCTCTAGAAGGAAAAGATTATGAAACAGATGCTGCCTTTGCTATTTTAACAAAGCCTTTCAATGATGGGTTTACTGCCGGTCTTGGTGTCGAAGGCAGGAAATTTTTTGAGCAGAAAAGGGAGTTACAATATGAGTTGAAATATATTTTAGATAACCAACAGTTTGAATATAGAATAGGTTATCTAACTCCCATTGTGGAAAATAATGATCTAAAGGTAAGTATAGGGAATTCATATTGGCATGATAAAACTCTTTTACTAGAAGTAGGATTTAGAGTTAAATTTTAAATAATTAGTGAGGAGTCCAGAAATGTCTAAAAAAGAAGAAAAGAGATATTTAGATGTAGTCCTAGTATTAATTCTTTTATTGGTCTTATCTACTTATATAGATTTAAATATTACTTTAGAGCAAGTTTTGGGGGTTTTAACTGGTTAAAGCATTTTTAAGTTGGGGGGAAATTAGATGTTTGACCAAAAGCAGGATGAAGAAGAGATAATAGAGCAGGCAAAAAATGGTAACAAACTAGCAATAGAGTATTTAATCAATAAAAATATGGACATAGTTTATGCAAAAGCAAAATATTTTTTCATAAAGGGTTTGGATAAGGAAGATGTGATTCAAGAAGGAATGCTGGGACTTTTTAAAGCCATAAGGGATTATCAGATTGAGCGCGAAGCTTCTTTTAGAGGGTTTTCGCAATTATGTGTACATCGGCAATTAATATCGGCAATAAAGAGAGCTAATCGACAGAAACATCAACCACTTAATAATTCTACTTCGATCAATAAAACTTATGATTATGATAATGAATCAGGAAGAAGTTTTAGTGAAATACTTCCTGACAAGAAAAAGAAATTGGAAGACCAATTTGTATATAAAGAAATTATAGATTTAGTTTTTAAAGAGATTGAAAAAGATTTAACAAAATTAGAAAAAGAAGTTTTTTATGAATACCTGGATGACCGCTCTTATAAAGAAATCTCTGAAAAGTTAGATATTAACGTTAAAACTGTTGATAATGCTTTACAGAGGGCCCGCAAGAAGATTGAAGAGATCAAGATGAATAATGATTTAGAAGATCTTGTAATATAATCTAGGTTATAAAGAAAATTGTGTACTTCATGCCAGTTGTAGCTAGTTGTTTGACAACTTTAATATACTGTGTTATATTAAGATAAATGGGAATTAACTTCCCAAAGAACCAATATACAGGAGGAATATAAAATTATGATTTATACTGGAACAGTAAAATGGTTTGATGCGAAAAAAGGTTATGGTTTCATTGAAAGAGAAGATGGAGACGATGTTTTTGTTCACTTTTCAGCTATCCAAGATGAAGGATTTAAAACTCTTGAAGACGGCGAAGAAGTAGAATTTGAAATTGTTGAGGGCGACAGAGGTCCTCAAGCCGCAGAAGTTGTGAGGGTTGAAGAATAATCATATATACCTAAGTAAGTGGACATGGATCCTGATTACAGAAATGTAATCAGGATTTTTCTTATAAAAGAAGGGTTTTCCCTTAAAATATTGAATTATTATAATAACAACAATATTTATTTTAGTAGTTTAGAAGGGAGTGGAGATAATGAATATCACGGTTTATGGAAAAAATATTGATGTTACACCTTCACTAAAGGAATATGCCCGAGAAAAGATGCAAAAACTCAAGAAGTATTTTGAAGATGAACCTATGGAAGTCCACATTACGATGGAGGTGGAGAAAGAAAGGCATATAGTAGAAGTTACGGCTTATGTCAAAGGATTAATTCTCCGCGGTGAGGAAGAAACTACTGATATGTATGCTTCGCTCGATAGTGTGATTGAAAAAGTTGAAAGACAGATTCATAAATATAAAACAAAAATTCACAATAAGATGATTGAAAGAAAGCAAGAATATAAAGAAGAATATATGGAAAAAAGAGAAGAAATGATAAGAAGTAAAAAGGAACCAAGTGAAGATGACTTTGAACCCAAAATTGTTAAAACAAAGAGTTTTGCTCTTAAACCAATGGATGCTCAAGAAGCAGTAATGCAGATGGATTTAATTGGTCATGACTTTTTTGTTTTCTCTAATGCAAATACAAATGAAGTGAATGTAGTATATAAAAGAAAAGATGGAAATTACGGTTTGATTGAACCAACATTTTAATAAATTCAAAATAACTATAAGAAATGAAAGGTCGCCTTTAATAGGCGGCCTTTTCTAATGCAATAGATACATTGAGATTTTCCCTAATAAGTGTTATAATGAAATGTAAATTTGTAAAGACTGACTAGAATTGTTTTTCTATAATAATAAAACAGGTGGTATTAAAATGTTAGATTTTTTGAAAAATTTATTTAAAGATCCGAATGAAAAAGAACTGGAAAGATTACAAGTAATTGTTGATGAAATAAATAGTTTGGAAAGCGAGATGCAGGAATTATCGGATTCTGAACTGAAGGCTAAAACTGATGAATTTAAACAGAGATATCAAGATGGAGAAAGTTTAGATGAACTTTTACCAGAAGCATTTGCTGTGGTAAGAGAAGCCTCACAGCGTTCAACAGACGAAGGATTTAGACACTTTGATGTTCAGCTGATGGGTGGAATAGTTTTACATGAAGGGAAAATAGCTGAGATGAAAACTGGGGAAGGTAAAACCTTGGTTGCTACACTCCCTGTTTATCTAAATGCTTTGACTGGTAAAGGAGTTCATGTTGTTACAGTAAATGATTATCTGGCTAAAAGAGATAGTGAATGGATGGGTCAGATTTATGAATTTTTAGGTATGAAGGTTGGTGTTGTTCTGAGCGGAATGAATGCTCAGGAAAGAAAAGAAGCCTATGATGCTGATGTAACCTATGGAACAAATAATGAGTTTGGTTTTGATTATTTAAGAGCCAATATGGCAACTAATCCTGATAATGTAATTCAGCATGATTTCCACTATGCAATTCTTGATGAGGTTGACAGTATTTTAATTGATGAGGCAAGAACCCCATTAATTATTTCTGGTCCTGTACAAGAAAAGCCTAGTGATTATCGTAAATTCAATAGGATTATTCCTAAATTAGAGGAAGAAAAGCATTATGAATTAGATGAAAAGAACAATAATGTGACTCTAACTGAAGAGGGTGTTCATAAAGTTGAAGATTATTTAAATGTAGATAATCTGTTTGATGAAGAAAACTTCAGCTTGCATCACCAGGTTAATCAGGCACTTAGAGCACATACTTTAATGAAAAAAGACAGAGATTATATAGTAGATGATGGTAAGGTAAAAATTGTAGATGAGTTTACTGGCCGGGTAATGGAAGGTAGAAGATACAGCGAAGGTCTTCATCAGGCTATTGAAGCAAAAGAAAGGGTTTCCGTCCAAAAAGGAAGCCAGACTTTTGCTCGTATTACCCTGCAAAATTACTTCAGGATGTATGACAAGCTTGCCGGTATGACCGGTACAGCTAAAACTGAAGAAGAAGAGTTTATAAAAATATATGATATGGAAGTAATAGTAATACCGACTAATGAACCTTTAATTAGAGATAATAAACCTGACCTTGTGTTTAAAGATGAAGAATCTAAATTTAAGGCGGTTGTTAATGAGATCGAGAAAAGACATGAAAAAGGCCAACCCTTACTTGTTGGTACTGTTGATATTGATAAATCAGAAAAATTGAGCAGGATGTTGAAAAGAAGAGGCATTAAACATAATGTCCTAAATGCAAAAAATCATAAAAAAGAAGCTGAAATAATAAAAGACGCTGGACAGAAAAACAGTGTAACTATCGCCACTAACATGGCTGGTAGAGGTACTGATATTGTTTTAGGTGAAGGTGTAGTAGAAGTTGGCGGACTACACGTACTCGGTACAGAACGTCATGAGAGCCGCAGAATAGATAATCAGCTGAGAGGTCGTGCAGGTCGTCAAGGAGATCCTGGCTCTTCACAGTTTTTTGTTTCCCTTGAAGATGACCTATTAAGGTTATTTGGTTCTGATAATATAAGTGCCTTAATGGATAAAGTGGGTCTTGAAGATGACCAGCCTATTCAGCATAAAATGATTACTAATGCTATTGAAAAAGCCCAGAAAAAAGTTGAGGGGCGCAATTTTGATATCAGAAAAGCCATTTTACAGTATGATGATATTTTAAACAAACAACGACAGGTAATATATGATCAGAGGAAAAAAGTTCTCTTCTCTGACGAGATGGATGATGTCATTTTTGGTCTTTTAGAGAAATTAATAGATGATATTACAGAAAGTTATCTTTCTGAAGATATCCATCCTAGTGAATGGGATCTTGAAGGTATGGTTGAGTATCTCAATAAATTCTACTTTACCGAAGAATTAACAGTCGAAAGACTTGAAAATAAAGAAAAAGAAGAGATTAAAGATTATTTAATTGAATTTGGTAAAAAGATCTATAGAGATAAAGAAGAAAAGTTTACAGAAGAAAATATGAATCAGCTTGCTAAGCATATTGCACTTAGAGTTATTGATAGGAATTGGATGTCTCACTTAGATAATATGGATGAATTGAGACAGGGGATTGGTCTCCGTGCTTATGGTCAAAAAGATCCTTTAACAGAATATAAATTTGAATCCTATGATATGTTTAACGAAATGACCAGTTCTATAAGAGAAGATATAATAAGAAGTATCTTTAGGATTGAAGTACATGAAGATGGTAAACTTGACCAAAGAAAAACCAATCAGAATTTAAATTATAGTGATGGTGGTACAATTAGTGCCTTATCTACTGCTAAAAACAAAAGACAGCAAAGCCAGAGGAATACAAATCAAAACAAAAAACAAAAGAAAGTAAAAACAGTAGTTAAACCCGATGAACCAGGTAGAAACGATCCCTGTCCCTGTGGCAGTGGTAAAAAATATAAAAAATGCTGTGGTAGATAATAAGGAGGATCCTAAAATGAATAGTAATTATAGAGATAAGATTAAAGCTATTAAAAACCGTTACAAGGATTTGAGGGATTTACTTTGACCCTGAAAAACTTAAAGCTAAAAGGGATGAATTAGAGGAAAAGATGACGGCTCCCGATTTTTGGGATGATAATGAAAAAGCTACTAGAATAAGTAAAAAAGTTGATAAAATAAAAAACCGAATTAATGTTTTAGAAGAAATAAAAGAAGATATAGATGAAATAGAAGTATATATAGAACTAGCTGATGAAGAAGAGGGCGAAGACCTCTTAGAACAGGCCGATAATAAAATTAAAAAATTAAAAAAGAGACTAGATAATCTAGAATTAAAGACCCGTATGAATGGTGAATATGATCAAAACAATGCAATTCTTTCTATCCATCCTGGAGCAGGTGGTACTGAATCCCAGGACTGGGCTGAAATGTTACTAAGAATGTATGACCGCTGGGCTCAAAACCATGATTTTGAAATCCAAACTCTTGATTTTCAAAGTGGTGATGAGGCGGGGATTAAACGGGTTACATTAATGATTAAAGGTGAATATGCTTTCGGCTATCTTAAAGGTGAAAGGGGAGTTCATAGATTAGTGCGAATTTCTCCTTTTGATTCTTCAGGTAGAAGACATACTTCTTTTGCTTCGGTAGATGTTTTACCCGAAGTTGAAGAAGATTTAGATGTTGATATAGATGAACAAGATTTAAAAATGGAGACCTTCCGCGCCAGTGGAGCCGGTGGTCAGCATGTTAACACTACAGATTCTGCTGTAAGAATTACACACCAGCCAACTGGGGTTGTAGTACAGTGTCAGAATGAAAGGTCTCAACATAAAAATAAGCAGATGGCAATGAAGATTTTAAAAACCCGTCTAATGGAATTGAAAAAAGAAGCCCAGGCTGAAAAAATAGATGAGTTAAGAGGCGAATATAAGGAAATTGCCTGGGGCAGCCAGATCCGTTCATATGTTTTTCACCCCTATAATATGATCAAAGATCATCGGACCGATTTAGAAGAAGGGAATACTGAAAAGGTGATGGATGGTTATATTGATGAATTTATCGATGCCTATCTTAAGCAGAATAATAGTGGGGAAATAAATCTATAATATGATTTCAGGAGGCAGTTATGAATAAAAAATTACTATATGCAATAATAATACTAACCCTTGTGATTTCCTTGTTTGGAATCAGGGGCAGGTTTATGGTAGAACAATCTAATAAAAATATAGAACTGGCTTTTGACTATAATTCTCTTTCAGATATGAGAGAAGAATATAATAATCAGACCTTAACTTTAGATAATTTAAAAGAATATGGAGTTAACTCAATAGCAATTTCTCCACTTAATATAAAAGATTTAATTAGGGAAGGGAAAGTAGTTAAGCTTGAAAAAAGTGATATATCAAAAAGAACTATCTTATCAGATATTGACGAGGCTTTCTGGCAGAATTTTCCCGAACGAGAAAAAAGTGCGTTTTTAATATTTCAAAATCAAGATAATTATTATAAAAATTTAAAAGCATATCAAAAAGAACTTAATTTAGAGTTTAAAGTAATAAATGGGAAAAATATTGTTTTCTTTCCCTACTGGAAAGAAGATTATAAAAAATTAGATGTTGGTTTTGAAACTGGTTTGATAGAAAAAATCAAGGATAAAGAATTTAATGTTGTATATAGATTCGAAAATAATGATATTAATAATCTTAACTATAAACTTCTGGAAGAATTAAGTGAAGGTTCAAGTGTTGTTTTCAATGGTAAAGAAATACTTGGTTATCCTGATAACATTGATCAAACCACAGAACTTATGCAACAAAAAAACATTACTTTTGGTTTTATTGAAGCAATAATTGCTGTTCAAGATGGGGAAGACAAGCTGGCAGCAAATTTAGACTATGATATCGTTAGGGTTCACAGCATTACCCAGGATGAAATGAATATATATTCCCAATCTAAAATTGTCAATAGGTATATGCGTGCAATCAGGGAAAGAAATATCCGCTTTTTATATCTGAGACCAATCATAAAAGAAAATAAGGACTTTGCTGCTGTTAAAAAACTTAACAAAGAATATTTGCAAGACTTAAATAATGAATTGGTTTCAGCTGGTTATAAGATTGATCGTGCTGTACCTTTCCAAAAGTTTTCCAATAATAGTATCTTTCTAATATTTAGTGCACTGGGAATTCTTGTGGGAGGCGTTTTACTTTTAATAGAAATATTTAAGATAAAAGAAGATTTACTTAGATATATTTTAATTGTACTTGGAATAATTGGAATATTTTTAACTTATTTCATGTTAGATTTATCTACATTTAGGGCTGGGCTTGCTTTGGGTAGCAGTATCGTATTTCCCAGTTTGGCAATAATTACTCAACTTTTAAAAAGAAATAGCAAAAAATCAATAGTAAATTATTTGAAAGCAGCTCTAATCACTGTAGTTGGAGCCGGATTTGTTGTAACAGCTTTAGCTGATATAAGTTATCTTACTAAGATAAATCAGTTCAGAGGGGTTAAATTAGCCTTTATAATGCCTTTATTAATTATTTCTTTTTATTATTTCATGGAATATATAGTAAGAAAAAAAGATACTACTTTGAAACAAAGAATCTATGAAATTTTAGAAATTAATCTTAAGGTAAAACATTTATTGATTTTAGCTGTAGTTGCTTTAGCAGGTATTTACTATATTTTAAGAACAGGTAATTTTCCAATTCTAGATATTCCGGCAATTGAAGATAAGTTCAGAGTATTATTAGAAGAGTTACTTTATGTTAGACCTAGATTCAAAGAATTTTTAATCGGTCATCCCGCTTTTATAATTGCACTTTATTATTTTAAAAATATAAAGAATAACTATAGTGTATTTTTCTTAAGTTTGTTAGCAGTTATTGGGCAGTTAAATATAATTAACTCTTTTGCTCATATCCATACTCCATTATTAATTTCACTTCTAAGAACAGTTCACGGTTTATGGATTGGACTTCTTTTAGGTTTGGCTGCTGTTTTAGTAATAAAATATCTTGTCAATTTATTACCAAACCAAAGGGTGAATTAAATGGAACGAATTTTGATTTCAGGATATTTTGGCTTTAATAATCTGGGTGATGAAGCTATCCTAAATAGTATGATTAGGATGATTAAGGAATTAAATCCTGAAACGAAAATTATAGTATTATCAAATTCACCTGAAAGTACTAAAGATAAGTATGATACTGAATCTATTTATCGATATGATATATTTAAGATAATGTCAGAGATGAAAAGAAGTGACATATTTATCAGTGGAGGCGGAAGTCTGCTGCAGGATGTAACTAGTCTGCGGTCAGTTCCCTATTATCTTGGTTTAATATTTATAGCTATTATCTTTAAAATGAAAACTATATTTTTTGCACAAGGAGTAGGACCTGTCCAAAACAAACTTTTCCGCTTTTTGATAGAAAAAGTTTTAAATAAAGTAGATTATTTATCAGTAAGAGATGAAAATTCTAAAATGTTTTTAGAAAATATCGGAATTCAGAAAAATAAAATTAATATCATAGATGATCCTGTATTTGGTTTAAGCAATCCTAATTTAGAAGTTGGCCATCGAAAAAAGGAAAGTGATGAAGTTCAAAATATAGGTGTGTCAGTTCGTAATTGGCATAGTAATAGGTATCTTAATTCGTTAGTTGAATTTTTAAATAGATTAGGTAAAAAAAATGATATTACAATTACAATCATTCCCTTTCATAAGGGAAGAGATCTTAAAATCAGTAAGAAGCTACAAAATATGTTAGATGTAGATTCTCAGGTTAGAAGATATACTGATGTTCTAGATGAGGTAAATGAATTTTACAAAACTCTTGATTTGTTTATAGGTGTAAGATTACATTCATTGATATTTTCAGCAGTGAATCAAATTCCTTTTATAGGAATAAGTTATGATCCCAAAACTGATAGTTTGATTGAAGAAATGGGTTATCAAGAGAAAATTACCACGGAAAATATAACAGTAGATAAGCTTCAAAAATCATATAATAAGATAATAAACCAGGAAAATGAAATTAAAAATCGTATAGTGGAAGTTGTAGAATTAAAGAGTACAAATATAAAAAGTACTTTAGCCCAATTAATAACAGATTTGAAAGGTGAATAAGTTGAAGGAAAAGACTAAAATTCTTACTCTCGAAATTAATAATATTACAATGGATGATTTAATTGATAAATTAATGGAGGAACTTGAAACTGAGACAAAAAATCTAATATTTACACCTAATTCTGAAATAGTTGTCCGTGCTTATGATGATTCTGACTATGCAAAGATATTAAATTCGGCAGATTATTTAGTACCTGATGGAGCGGGTTTACTATTGGCAGCGAAAATACTTGGCGAACCTCTACAGGAGAGGGTTGCCGGCTATGATCTAATGAGGGGTTTACTTAATAAAATATCAGACAAAAATCACTCAGTATATTTTTTAGGAGGAAAACCAGGTATAATAGACTTAGCAGTTAAGAATGTAAAAGAAGAATTGCCTGAGATTAATATGGCTGGTTTTCATCACGGATATTTTGATAGAAATAATAAAAACAAAATTATTGATGAAATTAATAGAATAAGGCCCGACCTCCTTTTTGTTGGTATGGGGGTTCCTTTACAAGAGAAGTTTTTTGCTGCAAATTTTCATAACTTAAATATAAAACTAGGCTTAGCAGTTGGGGGCAGTTTTGATGTTTTGGCTGGCTATACAGAACGAGCACCTTTGTGGATGCAGAAAATGTATTTGGAATGGTTTTATCGTTTACTTCAAGAGCCTAAAAGGATTAGTAGAATGATAGCATTACCCCGCTTTTTAATGTTGGTTTTTAAAGAAAAATTTGGAATATAAAATACATGGTTTGAAAGGATGCGATAATATAATGTTTAAAAATAAAAAGAAATTTATAGCTGTTTTGTTAATAATCTTTGTGTTGTCTGTTGGTGGTTTTAAGGTTGTCGCAGACGAGTTAACACCTTTACAAAATTTACAGAATGTAATTTATTTAATTGATAATTACTATGTTGAAGATAAAAATGTAGATGAACTTGTTGATTCTGCTATTAGTGGAATGTTAAAGGAATTAGACCCATACTCTTCTTATCTTAGTCCTGATGAATATGAGGAAATGCAGATTGAATTTGATGGAGAGTTCGGCGGTATTGGTATTGTTATAACAATTCGAGAAGAAAAACTGACTATTGTTTCTCCTATAAAAAATACTCCAGGTGATAGAGCCAACTTACAAGCTGGAGATGTAATTAAAGCAATTAACGGAAAACTAACTTCAAAAATGTCACAAGATAAAGCAGTGGATTTGATGAGAGGGAAACCTGGAACTAATGTAACCCTAACAATTTCTCGTGAAGGTACAGAAGACTTTGATGTTGAAATTACAAGAGCAAATATAGAAGTTCCTTATGTAGAGCATAGCATGAAAACTGATAGAATAGGTTATTTATCTATAAATCAATTTGCGAAAGATGTTGGATATGATACTCAAAAAGCACTTAAAGACTTAAAATCAAAAGGTGCTGAAGCCATTATATTAGATTTACGTTCTAACCCCGGCGGTATTTTAGAAGAAGCCGTTACGGTAGCCAGTAATTTTATTAAAGATGGTAAAGTTGTTACCGTAAAAAGTAGAACTAAAGAAGATGAAGTATATAATACAGTTTCTGATATAGAGGCCGTAGATCTACCTATGATCGTTTTAATTAATCAGGGTAGTGCTAGTGCTTCTGAAATAGTAGCAGGAGCTATTACCGACCATAATAGAGGTATTTTGCTTGGCAAAAAGACCTTTGGTAAGGGTACAGTTCAAACTGTAATTCCAATGGGAGATGGTTCAGCATTGAGACTGACCACTGCTCGGTATTATACACCAAATGGCAACTTTATTCATGAAAAAGGAATCGAACCAAATGTAGAGGTTGAGTTTGATCCTGAAAGTGAAGAAGACCAACAATTACAGAATGCAATAGATTTATTACAAGAACAATTAAAAGATGAAAATTTAGATAAAGCCAGTTAGGAAGGTGAAATATTAAAAGTGAGTGTATTTAATGTATTGGGACCAATTATGATTGGACCTTCTAGTTCTCATACAGCCGGAGCAGTCAAGGTAGGCTATCTTGCCCGGTCCATATTTAAAGATAAATTAAATAAAGCAGATATTCATTTACATGGTTCTTTTGCGAGAACATTTAAAGGCCATGGAACAGACCGCGCTTTAGTGGGCGGTCTGTTAGGTTTTAAACCCGATGATGAAAGGATAAAAAACTCGCTCCAGATTGCAAAAGAAAGAAATGTTGAAATAGATTTTCATCTTTCTGACTTAAGAGGAGTTCATCCTAATACTGCTAAACTTGATTTAGTGGGAGAAAATAAGGAAATGTCAATAATCGGTTCTTCAATAGGAGGCAGCCGAATTAAAATTATTCAGATTGACGATTATGAGGTTGATTTTTCTGGTGAAATGCCAACTCTTTGGGTTCTTCATAAAGATGAACCGGGTGAAATCGGAATAATAACTTCAATACTGGGGAATTATAAGTTAAATATTGCCCGTATGGTAGTATTTAGGAATAAAAAAGGTGAAGTTGGTTCAGCAATTATAGAACTTGACCATGCGGTTAATGATTATGTAATTTCTAATTTGGAAAACATGGATGATATATATCAAGTAAGATATGTAGAGCCCTTTTAAGGAGGAATTCTAAGTGCATTATAAAAAAATTGAAAATTTAATAGATAAAGCGGTTCAGGATAATATTAAAATAAGTCAGATAATAATAGAAGAAGAAATTGAAGAACGAGAAACCTCCCGGGCTGCCGTTATTGAAAAAATGAATCAGAATTTAAATGTAATGAAACAGTCAATAGAAGAAGGGTTAAAAGAGGGACATACTTCAGCAAGTGGATTAACTGGTGGAGAAGCATTAACCATGCAAAATTCCAATAATTTTTTAGGGGATAATCTTTATAAAAATGTCGTTGTTAAAGCATTAGCTGTATCCGAGGTAAATGCTTGTATGGGTAAAATAGTGGCTGGTCCAACTGCAGGAGCCAGTGGAATAGTACCTGCTGTTTTATTATCTCTTGCTGAAAAATATGATATACCAGATGAAAGGGTAATAAGTGCTTTATTTACTGCAGGAGGTTTAGGTGAAATAGTCTCTAAAAAAGCCACTCTTGCCGGTGCAGAAGGAGGTTGCCAGGCAGAATGTGGTGTTGGTTCTGCAATGGCTGCTGGAGCTGCTGTAGAACTTATGGAAGGAACTCCAAAACAGGTCGGAGATGCTTTTGCTTTAGCTTTAAAAAATTTATTGGGACTTGTTTGTGATCCTGTAGCAGGTTTAGTAGAAGTTCCCTGTGTAAAAAGAAATGGTTTTGCTGCTTCCCATGCTTTAACAGCTGTTAATATGGCTTTAAGCGGAATCAGTAGTGTAATACCTCCAGATGAAGTTATTGAAGCAATGATGGAAGTTGGAGACTTAATGTCGGTTAGTTTAAAAGAGACTTCAGAAGCAGGCTTAGCAACAACAGAAACCGGTAGAAAAATTGCAGAGGAATTAAAAGATTTTTGATTTTAAAAACAGGTAAATATTTTTGGCTTCTTTTAGTAATGATTACTATTACAAATTAGAAAAATGTGTTATAATATATTTTAAGGGTAATAAAATGAACGTTTGTTTGCACAACTGATTAATATATAGTATAATATCCACAGGAAAAATAATTAAACTAAAGGTGAAATTATTATGACAAAAGAATTTAAACTTCATTCCCCATATGAACCAAAGGGAGATCAACCCCAGGCTATAAAGGTATTAGTCGAAGGGGTTAAAAAAGGATATAGACATCAAACCCTGTTGGGAGCAACAGGTACAGGGAAGACTTATACAATGGCAGGAGTTGTTGAAAAAGTAAACAAGCCAACTCTTGTGATCGCACATAATAAGACACTCGCAGCTCAATTAGTTAGTGAGTTTAAAGAGTTTTTTCCTGAAAACAGGGTTGAATACTTCGTAAGTTATTATGATTACTATCAACCGGAAGCTTATGTACCTCAGTCTGATACCTATATTGAAAAAGATGCTTCAGTTAATGAAGATATTGATAAATTAAGACTGGCCGCTACCAGCGCTCTTTTTGAGAGAAGAGATGTACTGATTGTGGCCAGTGTTTCATGTATATATGGCTTGGGTTCTCCAGCTGACTATTTAGAGCTTTCAAGTCATCTTGAAGTAGGAGAACAAAAAGATAGAAAAGAAATTATGAGAGAACTATCTATTATGCAGTACAGCCGTAATGATATTGACTTACAGCGTGGTCATTTTCGAGTTAGAGGGGATGTTATTGAAATTTATCCCGCTTATCGTGATCAGGCCATTCGAGTTGAATTATTTGGTGACGAAATTGAAAGAATAACTAGGATTAATACTGTAACTGGTGAAATAGTTAAAGATCTTGAAGAAATTAATATTTATCCGGCCAGTCACTTTGTTACTCCTGAAGATAAAATTGAACGAGCTATTGAAAATATTAAAGAAGAATTAGTAGAAAGATTAGAAGAACTTAGGGAACAAGATAAACTAGTGGAAGCACAGCGATTAGAACAGAGAACCAATTATGATCTAGAAATGCTGGAACAAATGGGTTTCTGTTCTGGAATTGAAAATTATTCCCGACATTTAAGTGGTAGACCAAAGGGTTCACGCCCTCAAACTTTACTTGATTATTTTCCGGATGATTTTTTAGTATTTATAGATGAGTCACACATGACAATACCTCAAATTGGTGGTATGTTTGCCGGAGACCGATCTAGAAAAGAAAAGCTGGTAGATTATGGATTTAGATTACCTTCGGCCTTAGACAACAGACCACTTAATTTTGAAGAGTTTGAACAAGTTGTACCACAGGCGATCTATGTTTCTGCAACACCAGGACCTTATGAATATGAACACAGTCAACAGATTGTTGAACAGATTATACGACCTACAGGATTAGTTGACCCCGAAATTGAAGTAAAACCAATCAAGGGTCAGATTGATGATCTTCTTGAAGAAATAAGGGTTGTTGTAGAAGAGAGAAATGAAAAGGTATTAGTTACAACCTTGACCAAAAGAATGTCAGAAGATTTAACAGAATATTTAGCTGAAGCCGGAGTTAAAGTCCGCTACTTGCATTCAGATATAGATACTTTGGAAAGATCAGAAATAATTCGTGATCTTAGGTTAGGAGAATTTGATGTTTTGGTTGGAATTAACCTCTTAAGAGAGGGCTTGGATTTACCCGAAGTTTCACTTGTGGCAATTTTAGATGCTGATAAGGAAGGTTTCTTAAGGGCTGAACGCCCATTAATTCAAACTATTGGTAGGGCGGCCCGTAATGTTAATGGTAAAGTGATAATGTATGCAGATAAAATTACTGATTCAATGCGGAAAGCTATTGATGAAACTGAAAGAAGAAGAGAAATTCAAATAGAATTTAATGAAAAGAATGATATTGAGCCTCAAACGATAAAAAAACCAGTGCGAGAGGTATTAAGACCAGAAGAAATGATAATTGGAGAAAGTAAACCAGATAAATATATTTCTGATCAAGATGATTTAGAAGAGTTATCAAAAGTGGAACTTCAGAATAAAGTAATAGAATTAGAGGAAGAAATGGATGAAGCTGCATCAAATCTAGAATTTGAGGTAGCAGCCCAAATTAGAGATGAAATTACAGAAATAAAAGAAGAACTTTCAAATAGATGAGGTGATTATTAATGGGCAGTGATAAACTTATAGTTAAAGGAGCCCGTGAACACAATTTAAAAAATATAGATGTAGAAATACCTAGAGATAAATTTGTTGTAATAACAGGATTAAGTGGATCAGGCAAGTCTTCACTTGCCTTTGATACTATTTATGCGGAAGGTCAGAGAAGATATGTAGAATCACTTTCTTCTTATGCTCGTCAATTTTTAGGGCAGATGGAAAAGCCGAAAGTTGAATATATAGAGGGATTATCTCCGGCTATTTCAATAGATCAAAAATCCACAAGTAAAAATCCGCGTTCAACAGTGGGTACAGTAACCGAAATATATGATTATTTAAGATTATTATATGCTAGAATAGGTACTCCCCATTGTCCGGTCTGTGGAAAAGAAATAAGCTCACAATCTTTGGATGAAATAGTTGATCAAGTTTTAGAACTTGAAAACAGAACAAAAATCCAGATTTTAGCTCCTGTTATTAGAGGTAGAAAAGGTGAACATGACCAGGTCTTTGCCCAGGCCAGAAGAGATGGATTTATCCGGGTAAAGGTTGATGGAGAAAGTTATTTAATTGATGATGAAGTTAATCTGGATAAAAATAAAAAACATGATATTGAAATAATTGTGGATCGGATTGTAATAAAAGAAGATATAAGAGAAAGATTAGCTGATTCGATAGAAACGGCTTTAGAATATGCAGATGGACTAGTATATGTAGATATTATAGATGGAGAAACAATGACCTTTAGTGAAAAGTTTGCGTGTAATGAACATGGGTTTAACCTAGAGGAACTATCTCCACGAATGTTTTCATTTAATAGTCCATATGGTGCATGTCCGACCTGTGATGGTCTGGGAATTAAAAAAGAATTTGATCCTGAATTAATCTTAGATGAAGAAAGATCAATAAAAGATGGAGGGATAATTCCCTGGAGAAACACATCGAGTCGATACTATCCTCAAATTTTAAAAGCGTTAGCTGAAGAATATGGATTTAGTATGGGGACTCCTATTGAAGATTTGAGTCAAGAAATCAAAGATGTTTTAATATATGGCTCAGAACGCCAACTAAGTTTTCCTTACACTAACCGTTATGGTAAAACAAGACAGCAAAATACTCAGTTTAAAGGTGTAATACATTATTTAAAAAGAAGATTAAAACGATCTGATTCTGCCAGTTCACACAGTAAAATGAATAAATATATGAGAGAAGACCACTGCCATGATTGTCAGGGTCAGAGATTAAAACCAGGTGCTCTTGCAGTTACAGTTGGTGGAATTTCGATTGCAGAATTCACCCGTAAAAACATTGGAGATGCTCTTGAATTTATTGATGATCTTCAATTAAGTGAAAGAGAGAAATTTATTGGATCTGAAATATTAAAAGAAATCAAAAACAGACTGCAGTTTATGGTAAATGTAGGACTTGATTATTTAACCTTAGCTCGTTCTGCTGCCAGTTTATCGGGAGGAGAAGCACAAAGAATTAGGCTTGCTACTCAGATAGGATCTGGATTAGTAGGAGTCCTATATATCCTTGATGAACCAAGTATTGGACTTCATCAAAGAGATAATAAGCGGTTAATAGATACTCTTGAGCATATTAGAGATACTGGTAACACAGTTATTGTTGTTGAACATGACGAAGAAACCATAAGATCAGCAGACCATATTATAGATATCGGTCCAGGTGCTGGTAAACATGGTGGTAATGTCGTCGTTCAAGGTGATGTAGATAAAGTTACAAATTGCGAAAAATCACTTACAGGTAAATATTTAAAGGGAGAAGAAAAGATCCCACTTCCTGACCCTGAAGAAAGATATGAACCAAATGGTAATTTCTTAGAGATTAAAGGAGCAAGACAGTTTAATCTAAAAGATATAGATGTAAAAATACCATTAGGAACCTTTACCTGTATAACAGGTGTTTCGGGTTCAGGTAAATCAACATTAATTAATTATACTTTAAAAAGAGAATTAATGCGTGAAATATATGATTCAACTGATCACCCAGGTGAACATGATGAAATCAAGGGTGTTGAACAGCTCGATAAGGTAATAAATATAGATCAATCTCCTATTGGTAGAACACCACGTTCTAATCCGGCAACTTATACAAAGGTCTTTGATTATATTAGAGACCTATTTGCTGAAACTCCGGAAGCTAGAAGACGGGGATACAAGAAAGGAAGATTTAGTTTCAATGTTAAAGGTGGACGCTGTGAAGCTTGTGGCGGCCAAGGGATTAATAAAATAGAAATGCACTTTTTAGCTGATGTGTATGTTCCTTGTGATGTTTGTGGTGGTAAAAGATATAATAAGGAAACTTTAGAAATTAAATATAAAGGAAAAACAATCGCTGATGTACTTGATATGACAGTAGAAGAAGCTTTGAACTTCTTTGATAAAATTCCGGCTCTCAAACGTAGACTACAGACTCTCTATGATGTAGGGTTAGGATATATTAAACTTGGTCAGCCTGCTACTACATTATCAGGTGGTGAGGCGCAAAGAGTTAAAATTTCGACAGAATTAGGTAAAAGAAGTACAGGAGATACACTCTATATGCTTGATGAACCAACTACCGGCCTACATTTTGCAGATGTTAAAAAATTATTGGAAGTTCTACACCGGCTT
>JAIPEX010000035.1 GCA_021736945.1 Halanaerobiales bacterium
CACATGTTCCTAGCGTTACTCTCTAAAAAGAGAGCCGCAATGCATTCCATCTCGTATAAATAATTTTATCAAAAGATGGAATGATAAACAAATTTTCGACCTTGGGGGGAGGACCCTCCCCCCAAGAATAACACAATAGAATATTTATAAATAATTACATAAGAAGGGGGAAGATAATAGATGGATTATGGGTTATGGAGTTTATTACCACCTATAATTGCGATAGGACTTGCGATTTTAACCAAGCAGGTTTTTATTTCATTATTTCTTGGAATATTAACAGGTGAACTAATAATAAATAGTTGGGAAGTATTTGCATCTATAAACGGTTCTCTAAATGAAATTGTCGGGATTTTTAGTGAACCGTGGATAACAAAAACAATTATTTTTTCATTTTTAGTAGGTGGAATAATTACAATAATTTCTGCTTCCGGTGGGGTAAAAGGCTTTAATGAATATCTCACTGAGAAAAGAAATCTTGTAAAGAATAAACAGGATTCGTTGTTATTAGCTTATTTTATAGGTATTATAATTTTCATTGAATCCTCAATAACTATTTTAGTATCAGGTACAGTTGCCAGACCATTAACTGATAAATATAATGTTTCGCGTGAAAAACTAGCATATGTTGCCGATTCAACTTCGGCCCCCATATGTGCACTGATTCCTTTAAATGGTTGGGGAGCGATGTTAATGGGGGTTATCGGAGTACAAATAACAAATGGAGTTATTGGAGGAAATGCAGCTGGAGTTTTAATCAGGTCATTACCGTTTCAATTTTATAGTATAATTGCTGTAATAGCAGTTGGGTATTACATATATACAGATAATGACTGGGGACCAATGAAAAAAGCTGAGGATAGAGCTGCAAAGACCGGTAAAGTAATTCGAGATGGAGCTACACCAATGGTCAAAGAGGAAGCAACTTCTACACCGCCCAAAGAGGGTATTGAACCAAATATGTGGAATATGCTTTTACCAATCTTAGTATTAATTGTTATGATGCCAATTGGACTCTATATAACAGGAAACGGTAATATTCTGCAAGGTTCAGGTTCGACTTCCGTTTTTTGGGCAGTGCTTACTTCATTAACATTTGCTGGGTTCCTATATGTATTTCAGGGTTTAATGAATCTTGATGAATATATTGATTATATCTATAAAGGAATTGGAGCCATTGTTCCTGTAGTTATGTTATTGATTACAGCTTTTGCTATTGGAAATGTAATTGGAGAACTAGAGACCGGACAATACTTAGCCAGCATCGCTGAAGGTAGAGTAAGTGGAGGATTTGGACCCGCTATTTTATTTATTTTATCTGCCTTTATGGCTTTTTCTACAGGTACCAGCTGGGGTACTTTTGGTATAATGATTCCAATAGGCATCCAGATGGCTGTAGCAATTGGTGCTCCTTTATATCCTACAATTGGAGCAGTAATCTCAGGTGGAATCATGGGAGACCACTGTTCACCGATCTCAGATACAACAATATTAGCTTCAATGGCTTCAGCTTCAGACCATATTGATCATGTAAATACACAGTTACCATATGCTCTTTTAAATGGTGCGATAGCAACTGTTGTATATTTAGTAGTGGGTTTTGTAATGATGTAAAAAAGTTAAAAAAATATATCAAACGATAGCAGGTTATAATTTTAGCCTGCTATTTTGTATGTTGATAGTTGATTCATTAACGGGATGGTTCCTTGTATTATAAATCAACATAAATAATGATCTTAAAGAGAGATCATTATTATGAAATGGGGTTTAAAAGTTATAAAGAATACAATGTTAATTGCGAAGCACACAAAAAAAATACACCGCTCATTGGCGGTGTTAATAAAGGTTTTTACAATCATTTTTTAAAAATATTAAAATTTACACATTACAATTTTGATTATCATCAGCACATAAACTAGTCCACGCTAATGGATGAAAAAATAATAATGAGTTATTAGATTTATCTACGTTTACTCCATTGTTTCTATTGTTTGAAGCATTAACATCATTTAACTTAACCTTTTTATTAAAAAACATATTAAATCCTCCTTTGGACTTTTAAATATTAAATTTTTTATAAATATATTCTTATATTTTAAGTGGTTTTTTACATTAATTGCTTATTTACTTTTTAACTTGTTAAATTAAATATATCATACTTGAGTAAATTTGTCAACTTTGTATTTATTCTCTTTTTATAATATAAAAGTAGTGATTAACATTGACGATTACCGTATCTTTTGAGAAGATTTATTTGAAAAAAGTATACAAGTCTAATTTTTTTAACAGATTTCTTTGATGGAAAAATTATGACTTTGGTTTAGGCTGTAAAGCTGAATATACAACTAGTTGTTTGCTGAAGTCTGTAAGCAGTTATGATTTAAAATCCCAGAACATCTGTTTAAACAATAATTTTGAATACTCATATTTATTCCTTCAGTCTATACTAGAAAGTTATTATGATGGTTTGAAATATTGGATAGTTATACCCAGATTCATGAAGTATTTAGTGAGTGTAGGAATTGATATTGTTTTAAGTCTTTAAATAAAAGTCGTTTGATGAATTTTATTAAACATTGCAAGATAATTAAGGTTGAACCGAAAGCAAATTTTTTAAAAATGCGTAAGGGTTTAATTTTTTGATTTATAATGAATCATCAAATGCGTTTATCAAATTCTCTATATTTTCAAATAATTTGCAAAAAAAAGCTATTGTTTTGCAGGAATATTAAATTTAATGTTGAACATTTCTTACTAGAAGATGGAATATAAACGATTACATAATTTTAATGTTTAAAAGTGTTCATCATTTTTTAATGAGAATATAATCATTTCGTTATTAACAGTTTAATAAAATAGGTCTTAAAACTATTATACGCAGAATTAATAGGTTTCGAGTAACAATTATACTAAAATTTATTAATCTATCTATAAGAGTTTTGGAGTGCTAATTTGAATTATTTAAGAATTTAAAAAAGGTTTAAAATATATTTTTTTGGTATAATAAAAACGATTACATAATTAGGGGATGATAATATTAAATTTACTGCTTATGTAAACTTAACTACAAAAGAAATTAAAGTTCAGGAAACTCCGGTAGAGTTAATGAAAAAATATCTTGGGAGTAGAGGTTATGCTGCAAAGATATTATATGACAATGTAGGACCAGAGATAGAACCCTTATCAAAAGATAATTTATTGATTTTTTCACCTGGGCTATTTTCCGGAACACCTTGGCCCACTGGTGCTCGTTATACTGTTACTGCTAAATCACCATTAACAGGTGCTTACGGATATTCTAATTCCTCAGGTCATTTTGGCCCAGAATTAAGAAAGGCTGGTTTTGCAGCTGTAGTATTTGAAGGTAAATCTGAAAAACCTGTATATCTAAAAATAAAGGATGAAAATATTGAATTACTAGATGCTACTGATTGTTGGGGAAAGAATGCTCTTGAAACTGAAAAAATACTTAAAGATAAATATGATGGCTCAAAAGTTGCTGCTATTGGTCAAGCAGGAGAAAATTTAGTTAAAGTATCTTCTGTAATTAATGATGGCGGAAGAGCAGCTGCTCGCTGCGGATTGGGGGCAGTAATGGGTTATAAAAATTTAAAGGCTTTAGTAGTAAATGCTTCTCAGGAAGTAAATTACTCTCAAGAATTTAAAGATAAAGCAATAGAAAAAATGAAAAAAGCAGGTACTCATCCAGGCTCAAAAAGTCTTCGTAAATGGGGAACAGTTGAATTGGTAGATCCCAAAAATCAAAGTGGAGATCTACCAACGAGAAATCACCAATCGGGGCAATTTAATTATGCGGATAAAGTTAATGCAGAAGCCTTGGATAATTATGTATACCAAAATACTGGTTGTTATTCTTGCCCAATTAGGTGTTCTAGACTTTCAAAAGTAGAATCTGGCGATTATGAGGCCGAAATTGAAGGACCTGAATATGAGACGGTTAATTCAATGGGACCCATGGTTGATAACTATGATATGGAATTAATAATTTATGCAAATAAATTGTGTAATGAATATGGAATTGATACAATTTCAACAGGAGTAATTATAGCGTTTGCTATGGAATGTCATGAAAAGGGAATTTTGGATGATGATGAATTAAGTTTAGAATGGGGAGATAAGGAAACCATTATTGAACTTATTAAAAAGATTGCATTCAGAGAAGGATTAGGAGATTTACTGGCAGAAGGAAGTTATAGGGCTGCTAAAAAAATTGGTCAGGGCGCTGAGGAATTAGCAATGCATGTCAAGAAAATGGAAATTCCAATGCAGGAACCTCGGGCTTCAAAAGCTATGGGACTTGGACATGCTACTTCAAACAGGGGTGCTGATCATTTATATGGTCTACCTACAATTGATTTAACAGGTAATATAGAAGTGGCAGAAAAATATTTCTCTGAATATATGCCTGAAATACTTGAAGTATATTCTCAGAAATATAAACCAGAGATGCTGAATTTTACTCAGGAATATAATGCTATATCGGATGCTTTAGGAGTATGTAAATTTTCTACTACGGAAAACTTTGCATTATTACCTGAAGATATTGCCGAGGGTATTAGTCTTTTAAGAGAGGATATTAATTTTGATGCAGAAGAATTACTTAAAGCTGGAGAAAGAATTATTAATTTGGAAAGAATGTATAATTATCGTCATGGTATGACACGCAAAGCGGATAATCTACCAGATCGTTTCTTAAATGAACCATTAGATATTTATGAGGTGGAAGAAGATAATAAGTTAACCGATAAAGTTGTAGTAGAGAATCTAAAAGTAGATTTAGACCAGATGCTTGATATATATTATAGTTTAAGGGGTTGGGACAAGAACGGAGTTCCTACAGAAGAAAAATTAAAAGAATTAGATATGGAAGATTTGGTGCAGGATCTTTAAAAATATCGGTAAAAATAATTGTTTAAAAAACATGGAGTGTAAAAAATGAGAAAAGCAACAATTAAAGATGTAGCAAAAAAAGCAGAAGTTTCTGTCGCAACAGTTTCAAGGGCGTTAAATGATCCCGATTCAGTTAAAGAAAGTACTAGGGAAAAAGTTATGGATGCGGTTGAAAAAATGGAATATGATCCTAATCCGGTAGCAAAAGCACTTCGATTAAATAAGGTAAACTCTATTGGGTTAATAGTTCCAAATATAACCAATACTAGTATGGCAGAGATTATAAGAGGAGCCCACGAAGAACTTGGGGATCATGGATATAATACAGTATTATTTAATTCAGGAGAAGATTTTCGAAGAGAAGAACATTTTTGTGAAATTATACAAAATACAATGGTGGATGGGGTAATATTTGTAACGGGTACTGGAGCCACACCACCTGTTGAGATGTTATCTTCTGATTTAGCAGCGTGTCTAATCAACCGTAAGTCTGAATTGGAATATGTAGATCAAGTTATGGCCGATGAAGAAGAAGGAATGAAGTTATTAACTTATCATTTTTATAGAATGGGACATAAAAAAATTGGGTTTATAACAGGTAATCAACAAACATCTGCAACAAAAAATAAATTAAAAGGATATAAGAATTTCTTTGAAAATAAAGAAGTAGATTTTAACAGCGAATATGTAATCTCAGGGAATTGGACAATTGAAGGCTCTTTTCTAGCTATGAAAGAATTATTGGGGCTTAAAGAAAAACCTAGTGCTGTAATTATTGGGACCGACACTATGGCTTTAGGAGCTATAAGCGCAATTAGAGATAGCGGTCTTTCTATACCTGAAGATATTGCAATAAGTGGATTTGATAATTCACCAAGCAGTGAATATTATACTCCCTCCCTAACAACATTGAAATATCCTAATTATAAATTAGGTAAACTCTCAGCTCGTTCAATATTAAATAGGTTAAAAAATCCTGATCGCGAGAAAAAAAATATAAATATTCCATTAGATATAATGATTAGAAAATCTTGTGGTTATCGAATGGGGTTTGAAAAAAATGATTAAGAGGTTGTGTAAAAATGAAAATTGAAGTTAAATATTTCAATATTGTCCAAAAGAAACTAGACAAAAAAAAGGATGAAGTTAATTTAGCATCAGGTAGTGGTATTTACGATTTATTAGAAAAATTAGTTGAGATAAATGGACAGAAAGTTAAGGGAATATTACTTGATGATAATGGGAAAATTAAATCATATATTAAAATATATAGAAATAATAAATTATTATCTGATTATGAAATTAAACTTTCAGACCAAGATACAGTTAATATTTTTATGGCAGTAGCTGGTGGTTAATAAATATAAAGTGAAGGTGATAAATATGATTGATTTGTTAATAAAAAATTCAACTTTGATTACTGTTAATAAGGATAGAGAAATATTAAAAAATCATTCAATTGCAGTAAAAGATAAAAAAATTGTTGATATTGCTGAAAATGGAAAACTAGAAAAAAAATATAATGGAAATTATAAAGTGATAAATGGTGAAGGTAAATTTGTATTTCCCGGCTTGATAAATACTCATACACATCTTTTTCAAACCCTTTTAAAGGGAATGGGGGATAATATGTCGTTAGAGGATTGGTTTCCCAAAATGACGGCTCCCAGTGCAGTACATCTAAAAAAAGATGATATGTATGCTGCCGCTAGATTGGGTATATTAGAAACAATTCAAAGTGGTACTACTACTCTTGTAGATTACATGTATGCACATCCCCAACCCAAATTATCTGATCCAGTTATTGAAGGTTTTAAAGAGTTAAAAATAAGAGGTATTTTCGGTAGAGGAACACACAATACCGGGCAGCAATTTGGAAATCCT
Organism: Halanaerobiales bacterium; assembly: GCA_021736945.1. Lineage (GTDB taxonomy): Bacteria > Bacillota > Halanaerobiia > Halanaerobiales > M55B127 > M55B127. The sequence goes on from JAIPEX010000035.1 coordinate 6,796, forward strand.
GAAGGAATCATACAGGATATTGATACTATAGAAGAGGATGCTAGAAGATTGTTAAATGAGTATCATAATTCTGAAGATGGAAGAATTAAAATATGGTTAGCACCAGCCGCAATTTGGACCAATAGTAAAAAATTATTAAAACTATTATGGGAACTAGCTCAAGAGTATAACACTGGTTTAACTGCACATATTTCTGAGACTCCTTTTGATAGAAATGCTTCACAAGAAATTCATGGGGATTCTGATATTAAAGTACTAGAAAATTTAGGTCTGGTTGGTCCTGAAGTTCTCTTAGTTCATTGTGTTCATCTAACTGATCGGGACAAAAGAATGATTAAACACTATGATATGAAAGTTTCTCATAATCCTGTAAGTAATATGTATTTAGCATCAGGAGTTTCTGATGTACCAGGGATGATTGAAAGAGAAATTAAAGTATCTTTAGCTACAGATGGCCCGGCTAGTAATAATTCACAAGATATGATAGAAGTTTTAAAATCAACTGCATTATTACATAAAGTAAGCAGCATGGATCCAACTATAATTACTGCTGAAAAAGTATTAGAAATGGCTACTATTGATGGAGCAAAGGCTTTAGGAATGGAAGATGAAATTGGTTCTATAGAAATAGGTAAAAAAGCTGATTTATTTATATACAATCCGCGACTATCTGCTAAATCTATACCAATAAACCACCCGGTTTCTACGCTAGTTTATTCGGGAAGTGATAGATGTGTAGAAACAGTTTTAGTAGATGGAAACATAATATTTGATCAGGGCAAATTGGTAACGGCCGATCAGGAAGAAATTATTACTCAAGGACAAAAAGCAGCAGATGGTTTGGCAAAGAGAGCTGGACTAGAATATATTAAAAATCGGGAATGGGCTTCGATTGCTTTTTAATGGAAATAAATTTTCATTTTTTATTTTATAAAAGCCCTTTAATTATTTAGGAGGTTAATGTTATGGATGAGAAAAATAATTTGCCAAAAGTAGATTTTAATATTGATAATTTAAAATTAGATATTTTATTTGAAAATGAAAATTATTTAAAAGAAACAAAAAAAGATGCTTTAATAAATGAAACCCCCAGTAAAATCAAAGAGATATATGGTGACTTATTTATGCCTGAATCAGATGGGGATTTACCACATGTATATTCAAGTTTTGTTTACTCTTTTGATGGAAAAATAGGGTTTCCTGATTTACCTGAAGGCCCTTTGGTTTCCAGCAAAAATGAGCTTGACCCCGCAGGAGGGAAAGCAGATTTTTGGCTGCTTAATGTACTTCGTACTTATGCTGATGTGATCATTCGAGGGGCTAAAACACTAGAAGCAGAAGAAGAAGGCACAGGGCATATTTTTGATGATGATTTGATTGATATAAGAAAAAATAAGCTTCAAAAAGAAAAAGATCATCCAATAAATTTAATTGTTTCTTTAGATGGTACAGATATACCTTTAAATCATAAAGTATTTAATGTACCAGAAGTAACTGTATGGATTAACACTTCTCCTAAAGGTGTGGAATATTTAAGACAAAACTGGGAAAAAGAATTCATTGTTCTTGATGATTTTGAAAATAAGCAATGGAAAGAAATAATTAAGGAAGCAAAAAAGGATGATATTCTAGTAATTTGTACTGGACGAGATAGTAAAACGGATTCTTTACAGCTGTTAAAGATTTTAAAAGAAGTTGAGATGGAACAAATAAGTGTTGAATCTCCCTCATATACATGGCATTTAATGAAAAATAGTTTAGTTGATGAAATGTTTATAAATTATTCTGGCTTATATATAGGAGGAGAGATGACATTTGGTTTAAATGATCCTTTTACAAGTGAAGATCATCCACATGCCAAAATAGTTAAGTTAGCAATGCATAACTCTACATTCCTATATACTCGTCAGAAGATGATATACTAAATATAATTAAAAATTAAAAATATTTTAAAAAATCAAATCTTTCACTTAACTTAAGAAGGATTATTAAGATAAATATTTAATATAGTTATATAAGTAGAAGACATTTAAAAATTTGATATTTTTTAGATTAAGTAATTAATTAGAATGATTAAATAAGAGTTAAATAATGATCGGATATATTTTTTATTTGAATACTTTTTTAAATTAAGTAATTAATTAAAAGGAGGTATATGTTTATGGTAAAAGGTTATAATGGCAAGATTCTTAGAGTTAACTTAAATGATCATACTTATGAAATAGAAAAAAAAGAAGAGGAATTCTACCGGAAATATCTTGGTGGTCGTAATTTTATTGCTCATTTTCTATTAAAGGAGCTAGAACCAGGAATTGATCCGCTTGGACCAAAAAATAAATTGATTTTTGCTCCCGGAATTTTGACAGGTTCACCAATTGGTGGAACAGGCAGAAATAGTGTAGGTGCTAAATCCCCCTTAACTGGTTATTATGGGGAAGCAGAAGCGGGTGGATACTTCGGAGCTGAATTAAAAAATGCGGGATTTGATGCATTAATTATAGAGGGTAAATCAGATAAGCCGGTTTATCTATGGATAAAAGATGAAGAAGTACATATTAAAGATGCTGCTGATCTCCAGGGAAAGAAAATTGCCGAAGCTCAAAAAGATATTGAAAAACAGACTGGTGAAAGTACAGTTCGAACTGCTTTGATTGGTCCTGGTGGAGAAAACGAAGTTAAATTTGCTAGTATAATGAACGATATTACACATGCTTATGGTAGGACAGGCATGGGAGCAGTTATGGGTTCGAAAAATTTAAAAGGAATAGCTGTTAAAGCTACAAATAGACTTGAATTCCATGATAGAGATAAGGTTTTAGAAATTGCAAAATGGTTAAATGAAAATGTTGATGAATATTGTGGATGGGCAAAAGAAATGGGAACTCCTGGCGGACTTATGGACCATAACATAAACGATGGACTACCAACAAGAAATTTTAGTGAGGGTAGTTTTGAAGGTGCAGAAAATATTTCGGGTGAGACAATGCATTCTACTATATTAGTTGGTAGAGATACCTGTTATGCCTGCCCAGTTAGATGTAAACAGGTAGTAGAGGTAGAAGAACCCTACAAAGTTGATAAGGTATATGGTGGCCCCGAATATGAAACACTGGCTTCATTTGGTTCTATGTGTGGGGTTTCTGATTTAAAAGCTGTTGCTAAGGCTAATGAGATTTGTAATGCTTATACCTTAGATACTATTTCAACGGGTGGAGCTATTGCTTTTGCGATGGAATGTTTCGAAAAAGGAATTATTGATAAAGAAGATACAGAAGGTATGGAATTGACATTTGGTAATGGTGGAGCCATGGTCAAGTTAACAGAACAAATAGCAAATCGTGAAGGACTTGGTGATATATTAGCAGATGGAATTAGACATGCTGCTAAAACATTTGGTAATAATGCAGAAAAATTAGCAGTGGAAGTTAAAGGGCAGTCAGTGCCCTATCATGAGCCTAGGACGAAAAAAGGTACAGCTTTAGGTTATGCACTTTCACCAACTGGTGCTGACCATGTTCATAATATATTAGATGAATTTTATGTTTCAGGTAGTTTTGCTATTGATGAAATAAAGGCTCTTGGTATTTTTGAAGGAATGCCAATGGAAAAATTAGATTATCAGAAAGTAAGATTGTATGCTTATCGAGTAATGTGGACAAGTTTATTAAACTCATTAGTTATGTGTCTATTTATGCCCTTTACTTATGACCAACAGGTAGAGATGGTCAATGCCGTTACAGGTTGGAATACAACTACATTTGATTTAGCTAAAATTGGAGAAAGAAGTATAAACTTAACTAGAGTATTTAACTTACGTGAAGGACTAACCCCTGCAGAAGATACATTACCGGAAAAAATGTTTGAAGTGGGTATTTTTGATGATGATAGAAAAGTGGATAGAAAGAAATTTAAAGAAGCAGTGCAATCCTATTATAAGATGATGGGTTGGACAAGAAAAGAAGGAAAACCAGAAAAAGAAAAATTAATGGAACTCGATATTGATTGGGCTAATAAGTATATTTAAATATTAAATTATATAAATAAGTAGGGAGTGTTAAATATTGAAAGCAAAACTGGAAAAGAAATCAGGATATATATCATATAATACTGATGGATTAAATATTAAATTTCATAAGGATCCTTTTGCTGTAGAGATTGTTAAAGATCAAACCTCTATAATTGGTAATAGAATAATAGAGGGACAAGGATTTTATTTCAAACGAAAAAAAGTAGAAAAAAAAGAATATTTAGATACATTTAAAGGATATGATTTTGATAATGGATGTTTAAAACTAGAGCTTTTAAGTAATAACAATACAAAAGTTAAACTAAATGTATCTAAAAAAATGGATTATGTAGTTAATTTTAGTTTTGAAAGCATTTTAGCTAAGGATAAAGATGAAATCTCCAGTTTTGCTGCTGACTGGGAAATTAAAGAGAAAGATCATTTTTACGGATTTGGAGAAAGATTTGGAAAAATAGATAAAAAAGGAGAAAAAGTGGATTTATGGGTTAAAAATGGTTCTTATCCGGGAGCTACCTATAAGCCTATTCCCTTCTTTATGAGCCCCCGTGGTTACGGAATGATGATAAATACTAACCACCGTTGCATTTGTAAGATGGGGGAAATAGATGATGCAAATAAATATTCCATCATTAACATGGATTCCAAATTAGAAATAAACTTTATATACGGTCCTGAAATGAAAGATATTCTCGATAGATATTTAGAAATAGTTGGTAAACCCAGCTCCCCACCAAAGTACTTTTTTGGTCCCTGGAAATCCAGAGATTGGAAAGTTGAAAACCAGGAAAGTGTATATGAAGATCTCAACATCCAACGTGAACTTGATATTTCAGGAACCATTAAATTAATAGACGCCGGTTGGGAAACAGAATACCATACTTTTAAATTTGACGGGAATAAATATCCTGATTACAAAAAAATGATTAATGATGCAAGTAAAAAAGGTTATAAAATTATACTTTGGATTTCTCCCTGGATAATGTCAGGAACCGAAGCTTTTAAAATTGCTAAAGAAAAAGAATTCTTCATAAAAAAAGAAGATGGTAGTGTATATGTAAATAAATTAGGTAATTCACCAACCCTGCGTGGCTCAGTACTTGATTTTACTAAACCTGAGGTAGTTAAGTGGTGGCAGGATAATTTAAGAGAAGTAATGGAACTTGGTATTGTAGGATTTAAAACTGATTTTGGCGAACAGGTTCCGGTTGATGCAGTATTTGATAATGGAAAATCAGGTGAAGAAATGCATAACATTTTTCCTGAACTGTATAATAGATTAACTTGGGAAGTTGTAAAAGAAAAAGATGGTATTCTTTTTGCACGTTCTGCTTGGCATGGGTCCCAAAAATATCCCGGCATTTGGGCCGGTGATCAGGCCCCAGGCTTTGCACCATGGAGCGGCTTACCAAGTGTTATAAGTGCAGGCCTTTCTGCTGGAATGTCTGGTTTCCCCTATTGGGCTAGTGATATCGGAGGTTATTTTGGTAAACCTTCTAAAGAAGTATTTATTAGATGGGCTCAATTCGGAGCTTTTTCTCCAATAATGCAAATACATGGAAAGGGAGAACATGACCCTTGGAATTTTGATAGTGAAACTTTAATTATATATAAAAATTATGCCCAACTTCATATGAGATTATTATCATATATAGATAAGTATTCTAAAAGAGCGGCTGAAACCGGCGAGCCAATAATGAAAGCTTTACCTTTTGCATATCAAGGGGATAAGAAAGTTCATGAACTAGAATGTGCACAATATGAATATTTATTTGGAGAAGAAATATTAGTAGCTCCAATATATTATGGTGGTAATTACAAAAAAGTATATTTGCCAAAAGGAGAATGGATAGATTGGTGGACGGGAACAGAGTACGATGGCTGTCAAGAAATAGAATATATTGCTAGCTTAAAAAGAATTCCTCTATTTATTAAAAAAGGTTCTATTATTCCACTATTACCAACTGGCATAGAAACAATATTACCGGTAGATAGTAAAAATATTAAAAATGAAGTGGATAAGCTGATTTATGAAATATATCCATCTGAAGAAGCAACTTTTTCCTTAGATGAAGGACATACAATAGAAGTTAATAAAAATCAAAAACAAATTGAAATTAAAATTAACAATCCTGGACTGAAAGAAATGGAATTGAATATTATTGATGGTTTAGATAAAGAAATAAAAAGTTTTTCAGGCTGTAATATAGTAGATATTGGTAAAGCATATCCCGCAGTATCCGAAGTTGATTCTGATAAAGTGGTACATGAAGGTTTTAAAATAATAATATCACCTCAAAAAGAGGATATTAAAATAATATTAGAAAGTGAGGGAAAATAATGCCATTAGTAGATACTAAAAAAATTCTAAATAAAGCTAAAAATAGTGATTATGGTATAGGTTCTTTTAATATATATAATTTAGAAACAACACAAGCTGTAATGGATGCAGCTGAAGAAAATAAATCTCCTGTTATGATTCAAGCCTGGTCTGGTATTTTTGATATGGGGTTAGTAGAAATGGAAACTCTCGTTTCTCTTGTTAAAACAAGAATTGGACTTTCAAATGTTCCTGCCTCATTACATTTAGACCATGGAGAAAAATACGAAACAATTTGTAAGGCTATTCGAGCCGGATTCACTTCTGTAATGATTGATGCTTCTACTAAATCCTTAGAGGAAAATATAGCATTGACCAAAAAGGTGGTCGAAACTGCTCACGCCGTGGGGGTAACAGTTGAGGCTGAATTAGGTCATGTAGGTGAAGAAAAGGGAGACAGTGTTTTTACTGATCCTGATGAAGCTAAATACTTTGTTAAAGAAACTGATGTTGATTATCTAGCAATATCTATAGGCAGTATTCATGGATATAATGTAGACGAAGTTAAATTAAACATCGAACTATTGAGAAAAATTAAAGATAAAATTGATATACCATTAGTTTTACATGGATCATCTTACCTATCAGGCGAGGAGTTAGGAAAAGCAGTTAAAAACGGAATTGATAAAGTAAATATAAATACAGAAGTTAGTGTAGCAATGATAGAAGGATTTAAAAAGGCATTAGAAGATAATCCAGATACCATATACAATAACATTTTTACTGATCAAGCAAAAAAAGAAATGGTAAAAGTGGTAAAAGAAAAAATGGATATGTTAAATTCAAGTAACCAACTATAGAAACTATATGATTAATATATTTTATTGTATTAAAATTCAAAGGAGTGTGGGTAATGAGTTTAGATGTTGTTGGAATTGGTGTACCTTGTGTAGATCTGTTATTTAATATCGATCACTTACCGGATAAAGATGAATCATTACCTATTCAGGAATATTCCTATCAAGGGGGCGGGAAGGTGGCAACTGCTCTAGTGACACTAGCCCGTCTTGGAGATAAAACAGGTTTTTTGGGTAAGATCGGTGATGATAAATTCGGTAAATTTGTTGCAAAGGATTTTAAAGAACACGGAGTAGATACTACCCATCTAAAATATGAGGGAGAAGGAAAGACCCCCTTTTCTGTTGTTTTAAGTGACCAAAAAACTAGTGGTAGAAATATTTTATATAATAAAGGTGAGCTGGGACCCCAAAGTTTTTCTGAAATAGAACTTGATTACATAAAAAGGGCAGATTTTTTACATATAGCTTACCCTAGAAAATTAGAACTTGAAATATTAAAAAAAATTGAAAATGAAGATATTACAACTGTATTTGATGCTGATTTTTTTGAACCTGCAGTTGTTGACTTACTTCCATATATAAATGTACTTATTACTTCTGAAGAATTTGCAGAAGGTTATATTGAAAGTTTAAATACTGATTTAGACAAATTTGAAGATATATTATTAAAATTGGCTCAGGAAGGCCCGGAAATTGTTGTTATAACACTGGGGAGAAATGGCTCTCTAGTATACTATGAAAATGAGACTTTTCACCAACAAGCCTTTTCCGTAGAAACCAAGGATACAACCGGGGCCGGTGATGTTTATCATGGTGCTTTTATTCATGGGCTATTACATAATAAAAGTGTAAAAGAGACTGCAAAAATAGCCTCAGCAGTTTCTGCAATGAAAACAACAGTAATTGGAGGACGAGCCGGAATTCCAACTGTTGATGATTTAAAACATTTTTTAAAATATGAAGAAATTAGAATATCAGATGAGAAACAAAGAATAAAAAGATATGAAAATAATTTTCATACTGAGGAGTGAATTTAATTGAGATTAGGGTTTAATGATATGAGCAGGTATAATAGAATAACTGTTTTGAATTTAATAAGACGTAATGAAAATATCTCTCGATCAGAGTTAGCAGAAAAAACCGGTCTCACTCCCCCAAGTATTTCTAGGATTACTAAAGAATTAATGGAAAGAGATTTGATAATCGAGTCTGGGGTAGGTGAATCTCACGTAGGGCGAAAACCTATTATGATAGAGTTCAATGAAAGTAGTAGATCAATTATAGGACTAGATTTAAGACCTGATCATATAAATGGAGTTATTACAGATTTAAGTCCTACAATTTTGAAAAGGTATGAAAAAGAATTTGATATAAATTTAACTCCAAATGAAATTTTGAACCTCAGCAGGAAATTTTTAACTAACATAATAGAGGAAGCAGAGAAAATAGCTCCCCTACTTGGAGTGGGAATTGTCCTACCAGGTGTGGTTGATATAGCCAAAGGGGAACTAACTTATTCTGCTCCAATGGGTTGGAGTAAAATTGATATTAAATCTAACTTTAAAGAAGTTATTCCTGATGTACCTTTTAAAATAGATAATTTAGCCCATGCAGTTGCTTTAGGGGAAAAATGGTTGAAAAGCGAAAGAGAAAGAGAAAATTTTATATATGTATATGTGGGAAAAGGTATAGGTGCAGGAATTATTGCTAATGGACAAATTTATCATGGTTCTGAATATAATGCTGCTGAAATTGGCCATTCCACTATAAATTTTAATGGACCACAATGTAATTGTGGGAACAGAGGGTGTTTAGAAACTTATTGTTCTACAAAAGTATTACAAAGTAATATCGAAAATGAATTAGATATTAAAATTGATAGTGAAGAAGAGTTGTGGAAAATACTTAATTCAAATGACAAAAAAGTAAAAAAAATAATTGAAGAAGCTTTAGATTATTTAGGAATAGGTATAGCTAATTTAATTAACACCTTAAATCCCGAGAAGATTATAATAGGCGGGTGGCCGCAAAAGATAGGATATGATCAAGTACTAAATTATTTATGGGAAAGTGCACAAGAACATTCTATGGAAGGTTTAAGTGATAATATAGAAGTAGAATTTTCATATCGGGATGAAGATGTTGGTCCCTTACTAGGAGCTGCAACATTAGTGTTAGAAGACTTTTTGACAGAAACTGCAATAAAAAGTTAGGATAAAAAAATTAAAAAATTATATAACAAGAACTATAATGAAGTTAAACATTATTAAATAAAGGAAGGTGTTAAATATGTATAATTTCAAAGTTGGTTTTGTATCTTTAGGTAAACAGTACGGCTTTAATCTCGATTTAGCTGGTGAAACTAGAAAGAAATCTATTGATTTACTGAATGGTGTTGAAGGCCTCTCAATAGTTAATACTGGAGATTTAGTTATTACAGAGGCAGAAGCCGAAAAAACGATAGAAAAGTTTAAAAATAATAATGTTGATCAGGTTGTGATTCAAAGCGGCACTTTTTCTTCAGGAGAAGTTTTCATGAAATTTGCAAAAGCCTTTGATGGGCCTTTTCTTCTTTGGGGGATACCCGAACCGGAAATAAAAGAGAATATTAAACTCAATTCATTATGTGGAGTTAATCTACATGCAAGTCTTCTTTCAAATCTTGATAAGGAATACAAATATATTTATGGGAATCCTACTGAAGAGAAAATTAATAAAGAACTAGTCAGCTGGTTTAAAGTTAATTCACTAAAAGAAGATTTAAAAGATTTAAATGTAGGTTTGTTTGGTTCTCACACACCGGGCTTTTATACTTTCGGTATCAATGAATTGAAATTACGTAAAAAAGTTGGTCCTCGTATAACCCATATAGATTTGAGCAAATTATTTCACAAGGCAGAATCCCATAAAGGTGAAGACACTTCTGACTTTGATAGTGAACTAAATGAATTGTCAGATAATTACGAAGAAATACCCAGAGATAAAAAAGATCAGTATTCCCAGACATATAAAAGTTTTAGAGATATAATTGATGAGTTTTCTTTAGATGCAGTGGCAGTAAAGTGTTGGCCAGAATTTATAGAAGATTATGGGCAAGCTGCTTGTGCGACTTTATCAAAGTTAACTAATGATAATATAGTGACAGGCTGTGAGGGGGATGTATTAGGAACTGTTACCTCATATATTTTAAGAGAACTTGGTGACAATGCACCTTTCATTGCTGATTTAGTTCAAATAGAACAAGAAGAAAATACTGGTGTAATGTGGCATTGTGGGGTAGCTCCATTCTGCCAAGCACATTCCGAAAGTCCAGTTAAAATAGGTGAAGAATTTGGTATAGGAGGAATCAATGTAGAATTTGCTATGCAGCCCGGAGAAGTTACCATTGCGAGACTTAGTATGAATAAAGGAAATTATCGTCTCTTAATCACAAGTGGAGAAGCAGTGAATACTACTGAAACTCCTGACGGTACCGCAGCTGTTGTCAAATTTGATCCAGATATTAACGAAGTATTAGACACCATAATTTATGGTGGATATGAACACCATTTAAGTATGATATATGCAGATGTAAAAGAAGAATTAATAGAATTAGGTAGTTTATTAGATATAGAGACAGTGGTATTAGAATAGTTTAAATTAAGTTGATTCAGGAGATTCTATAATAAAAATATTTAGAATATTGGAACATTACAAGAGGTGAATTTAATGATAATTGATAATATAAAAGCTAATTTGGTGGTTCATCCTCTGCCAGGAGAGTTTCATCCTGCCTGGGGACCGGGGCTTACTATGAAAGAATTACTTTTAACCTTAATTGAGATAACCACAGATACTGGGATAAAAGGTTATGGCGCCTTACCTGCTAATGATAAAGAAGGGGTAGTTGGAGTTAATACTTTTATTAAAGATAATTTGATTGGCTTAGATGTATTTAATATAGAAGAGATAGAAAAAGTTTTGAGAAATTCTAGTTTAAGAATGACTTGGCCTTGGGGAGTCGAAATGGCGATCTGGGATATAATTGGTAAAGATGCAAATAGACCAGTATATAAATTAATGGGAGGATTTCAAGATAAGATAAAAGTTTATGCTAGTTTAGGTGAAGTAAGATCGGCTGAAGATAGAGTTAAAGAAGCAATTCAAATAAAAAAAGCTGGTTTTTCTGGTATTAAGTTACGTTTTCATGATAATGATCCCTCAAATGATATTAAAATAGCTCGTGAAGTTGTGGATGCAGTTGGAGATTCGATAGAAATAATGGTAGATGCTAATCAAGCAGATGCCCTACCGGGTTCTAAAAGTGTTAATCAATGGGATTATTACACTGCTCTTGAGGTTGGAAAAGAGTTAGAAAAAATGGGAATAGCATGGCTTGAAGAACCATTGCCTCGTTTTGATATAGAAGGATTAAAAAAATTGTCAAGTAAACTTAGTATTCCCATAGCAGGTGGAGAAAAAAATCAAATGATTGCAGAATTCAAACAGTTAATTGAGAATGATTGTTATGACATATTACAGGGAGATGCAAGTTTTTCAGCAGGATTATTCGAATTAAGGAAAGTTGCTGGAATAGCTGAAGCATTTCACAAGAAATTTGTGCCTCACACCTGGAGTAATGGAATTGGATTATTCGCCAACTTACAATTGGCTGCTTCACTACCGAATTGCCCTTGGTTTGAATATCCCTATGAAGAACCTGGCTGGGGTCATAGAGCGAATAATTTTCTATTCAAAGATAAATTAAAAATCCAAAATGGATATATAGAGGTGCCGCAAAAACCAGGTTTAGGTTTTGAAATAGATTCCGCCAAAATAGAAAAGTATAAAATAGAATAATTTTAGGAGCGACAATTAGGTGAGTCTAATCAAATTTAAATATTTTAACCCTTAATCATGTTAACGGTAGTTATGGATAAAAGAATAAATGTAGTACATTTTTAATTAAAGAGAATTTTATAACTGGAGGTGAAATATTTTTAAAAAATTAATAATGAAGTAGTTCATAGTTGAATATCAGATTATAATTAATTAAAGGAGGGTTTTATTTTGTTTAAAAAGATAATTGCTTTAACAGGTTTATTAGTTTTGTTAACTGGCCTATTTTTAGCGAGTGGTGTACAGGCACAGGATGAGACAGAAATTGATGTGTGGATCTATCAGTCATTTTATGAAAATGAAGAAGATTCTGCGATAGTGAAAGCAACTGAAGAATTTATGGAAGAAAATCCAAACATAAAAGTAAATTTAATACCTACTGTCTATGGTTCAGGTTCTTACAGAGATAAATTTATTAGAGTTTCCAGAGGTGGCGGCGGTCCAGATGTTATAATGAATGATATTATTTGGGTACCACAAATGGCAGCTATGGAAATAATACAGCCTGTTGGAGATATGATGGGAGATAAGAAAAATGAGTTTTTCGAAACTCCTCTTGAAGCTGCAACCCATGAAGGTAAAATATATGGTGTGCCTTATCATACCAACGCTTTAGGTTATTTTTACAATAAAGATCTTTTCAGAGAAGCAGGTTTAGATCCTGAAGATCCACCAGATACTTGGAGTGAGTTCAGAGCAGCTGCTAATTTAATCACAAAAGAAACAGATTCCCATGGTTTTGGTTATATGGGTCACTGGGGAGGTTCATTTGAATGGTTTTCACCATTCTGGGCATTTGGTGCTAATGTCTTAGAAGATAATATGAAAGAAGCTGCCCTAAATAGTTCCCAGGGTAAAATGGCAACTGAGTTTTGGATTAATATGGTAACACAAGATGGAGTTGTACCTAAAGCTTCTTCAACTTGGAAAAGTTGGGAAGAGATAGCCTCCGGTTTTGCAACTGAAACTGTAGGTATGGTATTTGGATTCCAAAATGTTTACATGAAATTAGAGAATAAATCATTTGATTTTGAATATGGTATAGCTAAACTTCCTAAGGGTAGAGCAGGTAGAGCTTCTATTCTTGGTGGAGGACATTTATGCATTAATGCAAACAGTGAAAATCCAGAAGCAGCCTATAAGTGGATAGACTATATGACCAGTGTAGAAACACTAGATGTATTTGATGAGAGTAAGAGAACATCGGCACGTAAAGATGCAATTGAACACCAGGAATTTCTAAAGTCTAATGAGAAAATAGAACCTCTATTTGAATCTTTAGAATTTGCTCAACCTCGTCCTCCAATTCCAAAATGGACACAAGTTGATTATGACACAATTCAACCCCAATTTATGAAAATATTACATGAAGGTAAATCTGTTAACGATGCTCTAAATGATGCTGCTAAAAATATAGATGAATTATTAGCTGAATAAATCCAAGTATTATTTGAAATATAAATAGGGGCTATTGCAAAAATAGCCCCTATATTTAAAAGGAGGATATTATGGCACAGAAAAACAGTAAAGATAATGCTTTATTAAATGTAACCCCATTTATGAAAAATCGAATAGTAGCAGTGCTATTACTTGCCCCAGCATGTATCATTTTATTTACAGTAGTAGCATATCCGCTATTATATAATTTAATAATGAGTTTTCAAGATATTAATTTACTTAGACCAGGAGGAACCCCATTTATTGGGCTTGAAAATTATAAAACGATTTTAAGTGATCCAATATTTTGGCGAGCCTTATCACATACTGCAATATGGGTGATTTCTATTGTAGCATTTGAAATGTTTCTTGGAGTATCATCTGCAATTATATTAAATCAAAAATTAAGATTTAAAGGTGTATTTAGAGGTTTAATGTTAATTCCTTGGACAATACCAGGAGTTGTAGCAGCATTTACTTGGAGATGGATGTATGATGCCCGATTTGGTATTTTAAATCATTTTTTAGTAGAAACTGGAATTTTAAATGAAGCAATTGCATGGTTGGGAAATTATAATACTGCCCTGGCAGCCGTTATAGTACCTCAAATATGGAAAAACTTTCCTTTTGTTATGATTTTAACTCTAGCTGCTTTACAATCAATTCCAGTTGAATTATATGAAGTGGCCAAAGTAGATGGAGCAACTTTTTGGCAGCAGTTAAGATATATTACACTACCATCAATTAAACCTACACTTTATCTTGCTTCTTTATTAACAACTATATGGAGTTTTAACGCTTTTTCAATGATTTGGATCCTTACAGAAGGTGGTCCCGCTCACGCGAGTGAAGTCTTAACAACTTTTGTTTATAAAAGATCCTTCCAAGCCTTTAATTTTGGTGAATCGACAGCAACAGCTGTAATTATGTTTGGTATATTATTTGTATTTGTAATTCTTTATGGAAAGAAAATATTTGGGGGTGGTGAATAAAGATGAATGAAAATTCTACTCTATTTAATATATTGGTTAATCCCCATAAAGTCCAAATAAATATCCTTAATAATAAAATTTTTTGGTAGTTCAGCAGTAAATATTTCATTAATCGTGAAAAATAATATATTTGTAGATGAAAAAGACTTTCCTGCCTATGTGG
>JAIPEX010000036.1 GCA_021736945.1 Halanaerobiales bacterium
TCATTTCACTTGAGAAATAAATTCATCTGCCTATACTATAGTGAATATCACAAAAAAAATCAAGAAAAATCTAAAAATATTTCCCTTCCCATATCTCAAATATTATTGTAAAATATTGATATTATAATATGATAAGGTGAAAGAAGAAATTAGTTTTCTGGCTGTAGTCTAAATTATTTTTGCATTACTAACAAAATCTGATATTAGTTTACGGATTTTTTCCAACTTTTTTAAATCATCATCAACAATAGTACTTTTTTTATCATTGCTAGATAAATAACAAGTACCAATCCCTAGCACTAGCCAATTTAAATTTATATCATAATTTTCTGATAAATTTTTCAAAAATTGTAAACTTAGGTTCCTGTCTTCATTTTCATAACTAGAATATGTTCTTGTTGATATACCACATTCTTTAGCTATTTGCTCTTGTGTCATATCTAAATCATTTCTTATTCTTTTTAATCTTTGACTTAATCCACTCAAAATACACCTTCTATTATGCAATTTATTGCATATTTTATTGATAATATGTAATTTTTTTCATACTTTGCTTTTGCTATTTAAATAACTTGGTAAATCTTATTCAAACATAAAAACTAATTAAAAGATAGGAATTTGACAATGAATATTAATGCAAAACATATTGTTATGTTTTCTGGGGGAAAAGATAGCACTGCAATGTTACTTAGAATGATAGAAAAAAATAGAAAAATTGATGAGATCATTTTTGTTGACACTACTAAAGAATTTCCGGAAGTATATGAACATATAGAGAAAGTCGAAAATTATATCTCACAAAAAATCACAAAACTAAGAATAAAATTTGATTATTGGTTTAAAGATCACATAAAAACTAAAGGTAAAAGTAAAGGTGAATCTGGATATGGATGGATGGACTTTATGAATAGGTGGTGCACAGCACTCAAAAGAGACAAAACGAAAAAATATTTAAATAAGAACTACGAAAGAAACAACATAATTGAATATCACGGAATAAACTATGGTGAAAAAAATAGAATAAAAAACAATAGAAATAGAAATATAAAATATCCACTTATTGAATGGAAAATGAATAGTAAAAATACATTAAATTATTGCTATGAGAAAAATTTCAAATGGGATGGACTATATGACAATATTAAAAGAACCTCCTGTTATCTATGCCCTTTGAAAAAAATTGATGAAATAAAATACATTTATTTCAACTATCCTGATCTATGGAAAAAAATGAAGAAACTAGATAAATATTCTGAAAGAAGATTTAGATCGGATTATTCATTAAATGAAATAGAACAAAAATTTAAAAGTAAAAATTGAATCTATAAAAATTATAGATATTCTAACATAGATCACCTAATTTTTGGATTGATGCTATTTATAAATTTCAAAAAAAGTAAAATAAATGAAAATTTACTGGTGTGACCATTGTAAAGTCCCAATTATTGGATCAATAAACACAAATATTAAATCTGATAATGATAAAGGTAACATTCGCCAATATTTCTACGAAAAATATCAAGATATTGACGACTTAATCCTATCAAAAGCCTTAGAAACTGATAGTGATACTGAAAATATATTTTTTAAATATAAATCGAAAAAGAAAGAAATTGACGATTGGATTAAAGCAAAAAAGTTGGTTATAAATAAATGGTATTCTGAGAACAAAGAAAAAGATATAAAATATCCAGATAAAGTTGAGAAATCATATGAGGCGTTATTAAATACTGTAAATGGAAAATATAACAAATTTATTTCAAACTTAAATGCTGAATATGATATTATTATTGGCTATCAAAAAATAAGATTTGATGAGATAACACAACATCTTATCCATAAATATAAAAAACTTCTTAAATTAATAATAAATGACAAAAATAAAATAAAACGTTATTTAGATAGACATTTACAATATACAGATAGGCTCTTAATTGATAAATCTACACAAAATAAGTACTTCTGTCCTGAATGCGGTAATGAATTGGTATATTTATCTCAAGATATAAGACCAGTATTCATGAAAGAAAGAATCTTACTAAGTGAAATTCTAGATAAAGATTTTACTAATAAATCAATTTGGAAGGATACTAATTCTAAATATTTTGTAGATGGAAAAGCTGCTAATTTTACGATGTCAGATATTTATAATACGAAAAATCTAGACAAAAAAATTAAGGAGATTATAAAAAGTATTGATGAAAATGATAAGAAAGTTGATTTTTCTAAATTTATTAAGATAAACTCTGAACATATAAACTATTTAAAGAGCTATTCTAGCGAAATAATTAATAAAGCAAAAGACGTTTTCTCTAATCGATTTCAGATAGTATCCTTCAGTGGAGGCAAAGATTCTACAGTAATATCAGATCTAGTGACGAAAGCTCTTCATAACAATAATATTTTACATGTCTTTGGTGATACAACTCTAGAGTTTCCATCAACTTATGAATACGTAGACAGAATAAAAGATAACAATTCACCACCATTTTTAACACCTGATAAATCCAGGCACAATTTCTTCAAATTAGTAGATAAAATTGGCCCTCCAAGTAGAATTAATAGTTGGTGCTGTCATATTTTTAAGACAGGGCCAATCGGAAAACTTTTACAAGATATTGCTAAAGAGACAAAGATTTTAACTTATTATGGTATTAGGCGAAATGAATCAATCGGAAGGAGTCAATACTCAAAGATAACAAAGAGTCCAAAAATAAAAAAACAGGTTGTTTTTTCACCAATCATTGATTGGAAAGAAATTGACATATGGTTATATTTACTAAAAGAGGAGTTGGATTTTAATGTTGCTTATGAATATGGATATACAAGGGTAGGCTGTTGGATGTGTCCTAATAACTCAAAGTGGTCAGAGTTTTTAAATAAAATATTTTTATCGGATCAATATAAGAAATGGAATGATCAATTAATTAATTTTGCTAAAGACATAGGTAAATTAGATCCTAAGGATTATATATCAGATGGAAAATGGAAGGCAAGACATGGTGGTAGAGGACTGGAAAGTTATTCACCAATAGATGAATCAGAACCCTGCAATAGCAAGGATAATGTTAAAACTTATAATCTTTCAAGAAAAATCACCCCAGAGCTATATGAGCTCTTTAAACCTTTTGGGATATTAGACAAAACTATTGGCAACCCTCTTCTGAATGAAGTATTTATACTCAACCATAAAACTAATGAGCCACTTTTTAGCTTACAAGGGAACATAGGAAGTAAACAATTAAAAATAAATATCATACAAGAAAAAAATGTTCGTCTATTACTACAAAGAATAGAATGTCAACTTCGTAAATTTCAGAATTGCATTTATTGTGGTGCATGTAGAAATATTTGCCCTCAAGATGCTATAAGTTTAACCAATGGATATAAAATTGATGAAAATAAATGCACACATTGCATGGAATGTGTAGCGAAATTTCACAAAGGATGTTTAATAGTAAAAGCTTT
The DNA here is from genome assembly GCA_021736945.1 of Halanaerobiales bacterium. GTDB lineage: Bacteria > Bacillota > Halanaerobiia > Halanaerobiales > M55B127 > M55B127. The sequence goes on from JAIPEX010000036.1 coordinate 3,469, forward strand.
AGAGGATTATAAAAAATAAAATGAATTTATCTTTTTCAAAACATGAGAGTTTTTATCCCAGAATTGGATGGCTTCGTAAAGGTTTAGATGCTATTGAAAAAAATGATCATATTTTCCTTGAGAGAACTACTGCAATGGAAGAGTTAGGTATTGGCTCTAATATGGTAAAATCCTTAAGATTTTGGTTAACCGCTCTAGGATTATCATATGAAGATACAAACTCAAAGAAACAAACAATTCAAAAACCTACAGAACTAGGTAAAAAACTATTAAGTTTCGATAAATACTTCGAAGATATTGGTACATTTTGGATACTACATTTTAAGATTGCACAGAAACAATCAGAGGCAACAACATGGTTTTGGTTTTTTAACTATTTTACACATGTTTCTTTCAATAAAAATACTTTTATTGAAAATATTGCAAAATATATTAAAAGATTAGGAGAAAAAGTACCGTCAGAAAGATCACTTGAAAACGATTTTAATGTTTTAAGAAGAATGTACCTTTATGATCCTAAAGAAAACATAACAAAAGAAAAATCATTTATGTCTCCTTTCCGTGACCTGAAACTGATTAAGAAAGAGAATGGAAATTTTTACAAAAAAAATGTCCCTGATCTTGATAACTTAAATCCAAAAATATTTTTCTATTGCTTATTAGAATCGAATAATGATATTAATGATATAAACTTAAACAAAATCCTTGATTCAAAAAGATCGGTTGGAAAAATCTTCAATTTGGACATGAGCGTTATTCATGAATTTTTAGGTGTTTTACAGGAAGAAAGATTAATTAGGATAAATAAGCAAGCAGGAATGAATTCAATTAAGATAATGCATAATAATAAAAACAAAATACTTGAAAATTATTATAGAAATGTATAGGAAAAACTTTCTATGAAAAAGAATATACTTGATTATATTGAAATAGATGAAAATTATAAATATTCTGTCAATATTAAATTTGACATTGGCGACTTTGATAAAATTGATAAATTTATCCCAACTCCAAATAACATAAATCTTTTAAAAAAGATATTTATTTCCCTTCATAAAGATCAACATTCAAGAGCTAATGTATTATCAGGAGCATACGGGACAGGTAAATCTCTATTTGGAATGCTAGTTGGGACCATATTATCATTCAAAGAAAGCAGACGATATCATAATTTTCTAGATAATATTGGTAGATTTGATCAGCAACTCTCAACAAAAATAAACAAAGAAATAAATGAATCCTCTAGATATCTAATTGTAATCCCAGATACGAAAGCAAATACATTTTCACAAAGTATGGTATCATCACTCGAAAATGCATTAGAGAGAGAAGGCATAAAAAATATCTTCCCTGATACTTACTTTGATTCGGTAATAAAAAAAATAGATGACTGGGAAGAAAATTTTCCCAAAACTTATGATGATTTTAAAAATATTTTAAAGAATAGGTTTAATTTAAAAATCACTGAATTCATAGATGATATTAATAATTACGATAGAGATAGCTTCGATCAATTTGTAGATATTTATCCAGAAATTACTTCTGGCAGTCAATTTGAAAAATTTTATGGTGTTAATTTAGAAGAAATCTATCTTTCTGTAGTTAAAGAAATAAGGGACAAAGGATATAAAGGAGTATTTGTCCTTTTTGATGAATTCAACAAGCTTTTAGAAAATAACATAAAAAATTTCGATAGTAAGGAACTCCAGGATTTTGCTGAAATGTGCACTAGAACTGGTGAAGATGAAATACATCTGCTATTAATATCACATAAGAAATTTTCGCAATATTATTCAGAAGATGATAGAGAAACTATCAATGAATGGAAAAAGGTAGAAAAACGTTTTAATTTTTTCGATATTGGAGAATTCTCTAATAGAATTTATGATATCATCTCAACTACTATTAAAATAGATAAAAAATATAAAAATTATCTAAAAGATAAACATAATGATTTATTTGAATCGGTTAATGATAGACTTGTAGAACTGAATTTAATCCCAGATTACTCAGAAGATGATAGTTTAGAAAAAATTATATATGGTTGCTATCCATTACACCCGATTACAACAGTACTGCTTCCAAAACTATCACAAAAAATAGCTCAAAATGAACGTACACTATTTACTTTCCTTTCTAGTAAGGATAATAATAGTCTCGTGGATATTTTACGAAATAAAACAGATAATTCAGATTTTATTAATGTATATCATTTATATGACTACTTTGAAAAAGAAATGAAAGAAGAGATTGAATATGATTATATCCATGATAATTGGAGAGATACTCAAATAGCTTTAGGAAAAATTAATAGCGACGAAAAGATAAAAAGGTATATAATAAAAACTCTTTCAGTTATTCAATCAGTAAAATCTTTTGGAATAATACCTCCTTCAAAAGAAATAATGCGTTTTGCACTTAATCATATAGATGAAAAAGAATACAATAAAGCATTAAATGAACTGATAGAATCAAAAATAATATTGTATAGAAAAAGCCTTGATCAATATAAATTTTTTCAAGGTAGCGACGTAGACATAAAGAATGCAATTAAGAAGAAGATAAATGAGCGTAAGAACGAATTCTCATACAAACATATTCTTGATGATTATTTTAAACCTGAAGTAATATATCCAAAAAGATATAACCATAAATATAAGATCCGTAGATATTTTGAAAGTGCTTTTATTTACTTTAATGAATTAAAAGAAGTCAATAAAAACCACAAAATAGTTGAATACTTTGGTGAGAGCAAATATGTTGATGGAATCATATTATATATTCTAATTGACAACAGAGAAGATTTAAAATCAGCAAGAGAGTATGTTAAGAAAGAAATAAAAGATAAAAAAGTAGTATTAATAATCCCGAATACACCAATTTCAATAAAAAATGACTTGCGAAAATTAGATGCTGAGATAATACTTAGAGATGATGAAGAATTTATTTCTCAAGACCCAATAGTAGAAGAAGAACTAGAGCAGTATATTGACGAATCTGTAAATACTATTGACAATAAGTTATTAAAGGTTACAGATCCTAAAAATAAAATAAACGTGTTTTATACGAATAGTCCAAAACATATAAATACTAAAAAAGGACTTTCGAATCTCATATCAGAAATTTGTTATGATATTTACGATCGTACACCGATAATCAATAATGAGCAAATTGTAAAAAATTATATTAGTAGTATACAGCAATCAGCTATCAAATCGATTATAGATAAATTGCTTCAAAATGAGAAAAAAACTAATTTTGGTATTGATGGATATGGCCCAGACTATTTAATATATAGAACCTTTTTCATTAAAACTGGAATAATAAAAGAAGATAAAGATAAAGGAGTTATCAAAAAAGAAGCAGAAAAAATTGATAACAATCTTTATGAAGTATTAGAACTAATAAAAAGTAAAATTAAACAAAATAAATCGGTGAGTTTTTATGAAATTTTTAGTACCTTAAGAAAGCCTCCATACGGCATAAAAAAATACGTCCTACCATTACTTATTGCAACAGCAATTTATATATTTGATTTATTTGATAAAATTATTTTAGTAGAAAGAAATAATGAAATAAAACTAGATAGTAGTATATTTATAAAATTAATTCACAATCCTAAAAATTATGAATTCGAATATCTTCAATACGATGAAGTAGTTTCTAAGTATGTTACAAGTTTAGAGAATATCTTCTATGATAATAAAATAGAAAATTATAATAGGATTAATAGACTATGGGAGATTTATGAATCTTATAAAGATTGGTACTATTCATTAGATAATTATGCTAGAAGCACTGATAATATTTCAGAAAAAAGTATTCTAATAAGAAAAATACTTGAAAGACCCCAAATAAGCCCTAAAAGATTATTCTTTTATATTTTGCCTAAAAAACTAACTAATTCTGACAAAATCAGCAAAAACAATGTGGATCAAATAATTGATCATATAGAAAAATACTATAAAGAATTGAATTCAGTTTTTGAGAAATTAATTAATAGGATTCAATTGGATATATCAAATATTTTTTCACAAGGTAATAGCGGCAATCTGAGTAAATTACTATTTGACTGGTATAATGGATTAGATGAATATAGTGTTGATAAAAATTATAATGACGACATTACCAACAAATTCTTAAAATTATTTAAAGACAAACATTTGACTGATGAAACTAGTGATGATGCTGCAATAGATATTTTATCAAATAATCTTCTTGGTTTTGATACAAAAGATTTAAATGATAGGACAGTAGGTAATTTGACGGATAGTCTAAAAAAAGTAAAAGAGGATATATTTACAAAAGATAAAAACAAGGAAAAAGAAAAAAATAATTTTCAAATTAAAATATTAGATAAAAAGGGTAACGAAAAAAGAAAAATTTTTAAAGATTTAGATACAAGTAATAACCACTTAGCTACTATGCTTGAGAATAAAATTCGAAGTAATTTTAATGACATAGGTAATGGTGTAAGTTCTGGTGACAAACAAAAGATTCTTATAAATTTATTAAAAGAACTAATTTGATTTAAATATGATATATTTTGATAATTCTGCAACTTCTTTCCCAAAGCCCGAGTGTGTATATGAATATATGCATGAGTTTTACTCAAATAAAGGAGTTAATCCAGGAAGAGGGAGTTATAAATCATCTCAGGAAGCTGTAGAACTAATGGAAAATACTAGGGCTTTATTATCTGAAATTTTTGAGATTAATTCAGGCAAAAAACAAGTCATTTTCACTCCATCTGCAACTTTCGCTATAAATATGATATTAAAAGGCATTTCATATCAGCAGAATGCTAATATATATTACACACCTTTTGAACACAATGCATCTTTAAGACCTTTATATTATTTAAAAGAAAATCAAAATATAAACCTTATTAAAATACCAATTAATAAAAAATCATTTTTACCAAATTTCAAGAAATTAGAGGAAGTATTTAAAAATAAACCTCCTTCAATGGTTGTTGTTAGCCACATAAGTAATGTTTGTGGTGTTATACAGCCCGTGGAAAAATTGGCAAAATTAGCAAAAAAATATAATAGTCTGGTTCTTATTGATGCAGCCCAGTCTGCTGGTTTAATAAATGTTAATCAGGAAAATATAGATTTTTTCGTCTGGGCAGGACATAAATCACTATATGGACCATTTGGAATATCAGGAGTAGTTGCTGAAAAAAAATCATTGCAAAATATTGAACCACTTTTATATGGCGGAACTGGAATTAATTCAGCTTTAAAAGAAATGCCAGATGCATTGCCATATAAATATGAAGCAGGAAGTAATAACATATTAGCGATCGCTGGTTTAAATGCAGCATTAAAATGGATTAAAAAGACAACAGTACAGAAAATATATGATCATGATAGAGAATTGACACAAAAACTTATTGAAATGTTACAAAACTTTATTGATATTGAACTATTTTTGCCAGAGAATCTAGATAATCATATTAATATAGTATCAGTTCGGGTTAACGGATACTCACCAGCAGAATTTGGAAAACTTTTAGATGAAAAATTTGATATTGCTGTAAGAACTGGGTTGCATTGCGCTCCGGAGGCGCATGAGTTTCTTGGGACAAATTCTGAAGGATTAATTCGATTTAGTTTAGGATGTTTAAATAATACTCATGATTTAAAGATATTGCTGATAAATTTAAGTGAATTTTTGATTTGAATTTAATTTAATTCCCCACTAACTTTATTATATTAAACATTTCTTTACCTAATTAATTTAAAGGAGGATGTAATGAAACAATATCTTAAAGATGGTATAGATTTAAATAAAATTATTAGGAATATAAAAGGCGCAAATGAAAACATTTCAATAATCCTTCCATCCTTTCAAAGAAGTTTTAAATGGGATACTAATAGACAAAAAAGATTATTAGCTTCTTTTTTAGTTAATATACCTATCGGTGGATTTTTATTACTCGAAGGAAAAAATAATGAATATTCTAATAAAAGAATTGGATTTAGAAATATTGAGGTTCCATCAAATAAAATAAAGAGTCAATGTAAATATTTATTAGACGGACAACAAAGGATTACTTCTCTATATACAATATTTACTGATTTTATTGTTGAGCTAATTGATAAAAAAGAAAAAAATCCTAATATTACTTATCGGACGCCTCATAAGTACATAAGAAATAGATGGTATATTAATCTTTCCCCTAAAGCACCTGAAGATGATGATATTTTCGGTTTAAAATATTTTAATTTTAACAAAATAGATGATTTGGAACTTCGTCCCCCTGAAGAGATTGTTGACTATATAGAACAATACAAAATTCGATTAGGAAAAGATACTGGTAAATGGTATCACCCCAATAATGATAGAAAAATAATAAAAAATATTAAGGGAAATAGATTACCTTTATACTATTTATATAATATGCAAAAACAGCAAAAGTTTAATAACATATTAGATTTAATTGCTAGGAGACAAATAAATATTATAATTGATGAATGTTTGGATACTGATGATAAAGAACAACTTAGAAAAATCTACAATAGAACAATCAACAATTATGAGGATAAGTTGACTATGAAAGGAGATTTTTTAAATTGTTTTTTTAAGCAACCTAATCCTTCAGAAACTAGTACCTTTAAAGATATAAAAAGTGATTTACAAAATTTATCAAATATGTGGACAAGAAATTTAAATGATTATTTTAAAGATAAATTAAAAAATTCATTATCGGTTTATATCTTACCAAAAGAAGAAGTTCATAGAGCAATTACAATATTTGAAAATATGAATAAAGGAGGAGTTAAACTAGATGTTTATGATTTAATTGTTGCTAAAGCAGCGAAAGAGATGGAAAAATCACTCACAAAGGAGATTACCTCAATAATCCAACAGCGAGATACTATTCCAAAAGAAGTTAATTCTTCGAATCAAAATATTGAATTTGATTTTACAAATTTGAATATTATGTCAAAAGATGAACTAAACAAGACAAAAATAAAAAATCAATTTTTAAATTTATTATCTATTCTATATTATGGTGATACAGAAAATATTGACATTTCACAAACAAAAAAAAGTATGCAACTAAAGATACCTGCTATAGGAATTGAGAACAATTATGAAAAAGCAATTAGTTCTTTGAAAAGGGCCTATGAATTTATGTATTCAAGGCTCGGCTTAACAAAAGTAACTGATCTACATTATCAGCTAATGATACTGCCTATTTCATATTGTTTAAAGGACGGTTGGTTTAAAAAAAATCCAGAAACAAAATATAATAAAATTGAATATTGGTATTGGATGTCGATATTCTCTGGATTGTACAGAGAAAGGCAAAATAAACAATCTATTAAAGATATTAAAAGACTTTCAAAATGGATTAATGGTGAAAATAATGGGAATTGGATTAAAAGAAATTCGAGTGATATTTTAAATGTTCGTAGATATTCTAACCTAGATACATTATCCGGAAAAGATGAGTATTTAGATATACCTAATGCAATTAAAAAAGCACTAAATCAATATATTATTTCTAGAGAACCAAGAGATTTATATTATAGTAAAAAATCTAAAATTATTATTTCAGCAAACAATATTGTTCATGGAAAAATAGAAAAAGAAAATCATCATATAATACCAAAAAAATCAATGCCTGAAGAAGTATTACATAATTTAGATAAAAGTATAATTAGAATATTGAGTGAAAGTCCTTTAAATATTACTCCAATCTCAAAATCAACAAATTTGCAAATATTACAGCAAAAATTAGATAGTTATATTGAAGATATTTTAAATAAAGAAGATAAATATGGTGAAATATTATCTGGTCACTTTATAAATAATACAAAAATTAATGAACTTGCATCACAAGAAAATAAAGATGCAGATTTTTATGAAAACTATATTACTGAATTTATTGCAGATAGGTTTAAGAAAATAAAAGACAGCCTAAAGTATGAACTAGATAGTTTGTTAAAATAAAAAAATGATAAATTTATATACACATGCGGGCACTAAATTATTTAACCATTCATTTAAAACAAAATATAGAAATGATTTTAACCCAGCAAATTATAGAGTGGGGTGAAATTTATTCAAATTCGGCTATTTATTTTGAGGAAAGAATTGAAAAATATGTGTAAGTTAAAAAGAGAGTTTACACACTTAATTATACAATCTCCATTAAAAATTATTTACATAATAAGCTGATTCAATTTTTTTATAACTGATTTTTGCTCATCTTGATCATTTATCTCTTTAAACATTCTAATTATAGACGATTTTAGATCTGAATCTAATTTGTCATTAATTTTATTTTTAATTTTTTTAATTTTTTCTAAATTTTTATCATTTAAATAAATTGGTGGATCGCTAATATAATTTCTGATTTGATTTAATTTCTCTTTATCTAAATTTTCTAAATTTTTAGAAGGGATGTTAGACATCCATTTTTTTTGTTTCTTATCTATTCTATTTAACAACTCTTTTTCAATATTATTAAAGATATTTTTGCTGTTAATATAGTCAGGATCATCTATACAATTTAAATTGTATTTTTCTTTTAGTTCTTTAATTTCGCTTTTGACATTTTCCTTATTAGTATAATCAGATTTAAGTATTGAATTTACACTATTAATAATATTAACCCCATTACTATAAGTTTCTTCCAATATCGAATAGTCAGGATGACTTGAGGATAAGAATTTTTTAAGGTTTTTTATATTGTTAATGAGACTTCTAAGTTCATCTATAGACTCGAATTCTTTATCTGATAAATCATTATAAAAATTAGATAATAATTTGGTTATCTTATTTTTTTTAGTTGAGAACCTTTCCTTAATATCCGAAAACTCATTACAAAAATAATTTTCTAAATTTTTATTTAAATTTTCTATTTTTTTAACTTTTTCAATTTCGTTATCTATCCTTTCTATCAAATCTTTACATTTATTAAGATTATCAGGAGCATCTATTTTGTTTAACTCTGCAATTTTATTATAAGTATTCTCAATTTGATGAATTTGTCTATTAATTTTATGGATATTTTTATTTACTTTTTTAGAAAAATTTGTAAGTCCTAGTCTATCTAATGGTTTAATAAGTTTTTCTTTACAAAAGTTAATATACCCCTTGACATTATTATTACTAGGATAATCATTTTTATAAAACCAAGGCCCAAAATATTTTTTTAGATAATCTATGGATTTTTCTTTTATAGTGATAAAATTATTAAGCCATTCTTTATCACATCTAAATTCATATTTACTATTTAAATCTTCTAATTTATCTGAATTTTTGAAAATTTTGTAATATAGTTTTAATATATTGGGTACATTTTCAAGCGTTCTGTTATCACGATACTCAATCATATTATTAATTTTTTTTAAATCATCACTAATTTCTTCAGTGATTCTATTTACTTCTTTTGCGTTATGAAATCTAAATTGCAGATCTTTATATTCTTTTATAAAATCCTTTTCTACTATATCCTTATTTACTCTTTTTTCAATTTCTTTCTCATATTCAATTATCTTATTAGCTGATTTGGTATTCCTAATATTATTAAACATTTCTTTTATTAGGTCTTTGGATTTTTCAATGTTCCTATAACCTATTTTAGTATAATTAATTTTATTAACATCCAATTTATCTTTTTCTGTTATTACAGAAAATAACCAATCTTCAAATGTCAACTTTTTATCCTTATAAAACAGAATAACTTTATTTTTATTTAAATATAAAGTATAAACTATCATCATAAATGCTGAATATGTATTTAAACCATATGGAGGCTTAAATAGACTTTCATAAGTGTTTTTGATTAAAAATTTATCATCTTCATCAATATCAACAATTTGATCTTTAACAGCCTTATATACTTTTTTTACTGCTTTGTTTTTAGGCTCATTGATTTTACCATCTGTAAAAATGTCCCATCCATGTTCACCCAATAAGCCCATCATTCTGTTATAAGTATTTGTATCTAGATAATCCTTAAGGTTTGATAAATTCATTTTATCATTTGAGAAGGATTTTATTATTTTTATTAGCTCCTTACGATTCTTAAAATGTCTGTTATTATCAAACTGGTCGAATTTAAAAGGCACCAATAAATCATATACTTTGGAAGTCCTATTATGTGTGATCTTTTTATAATTACCTTTCATAGTGATTAAATTATTATCATTTTTATGGTCTAACGATATAATACTAGAATTATTTTGGAGTGAGATAAAAATTTGTTTAATTCTACTGTTAATTTTACTTTTATGCTCGCTATTAAAACTTGAATATCTTTCTTGTTCAGTTTCTGTAAGGGAATAAGCCGCTTTTTTTTCAATTATTGCATCTTTTAACTGACTTTCATGGTCTAATAAAAATCCAGTTATCATTGGAACTTTAATTAGTTCATGTTCTTTATATTTTTCTAATACGTTATCTATAACCCTTTCATATTCTTCCTCTGTACAATCAAAATATATCCAAATAATATAACCTTTTGGTTCACTTGGCTTTTTCGCACTGATAATATTTTTATATATTGAATTTAATTCATTATAAAGATTCGATTTACTATAAATTATAGTCTGGGGAAATTGCCACTCATCTGTTCTTATGTCATATCTCTTTAATGCATTAATTTCCGTTAAAAGTTTTAGATCATTAGCAATTACATTTAAGTTATTCTGAAAATATTCAGGTCCTTCTATATCAAAATTATGTTTTATATTGTATTTTTTGGTAGTTATGAATCTTTCGTAATCTTTTCTACCAACATAGTCTAGAACAATATGGTGGTGATTTTTGTCATCATCATATTGTATTACACCCAGTTCCTTTTCTAGTTTATTAATTATGTTTTTTATTACCTCTTTACCTTTTCCTGTTAATTGCTTCATTAAAAAGTAATAATCTTCTTTTGAACCGACATTTAGTTCTAATAAATTAATTACCAACAATCCCTTTAAAAACGCTTTATCCTTTGCCTCTAAGTTCTCCTTTATTTTAGCTTTACTAACTAAACGCTCATATGTTGTTACATTATCTGATTTAACTCTACCATCTTTTTCCATATTTAAAATATCATCTACAAAACTAGTATTAAAAACAAAATTAGGCCATATTGATTTTAGTTCGCTGACCTCATCATTTGAAACTTTTTTTAACAATTCCCTTAAAATTGCTAAAGGTGTTCTATCCTGGGTATATTCTGAAATTGAGGAAAGTAAATCAATAGTTATGGGATGAAACGGAGCCAGATCTTTACAAATAAGATTATTATAATATTCCTTTTTACTCCATATATTGCTATTTTTTAATTTAGTATCCCAATTCAATATTTTTTCTTGTAAATCCGAGTGATTTTTAAAAATATTTTTATCTTTAATACTTATTAAATTTGCGAATACGGGCTCTAATTCAGTAGATAAATAGAATTGTCTAGCTGATTTAAACCGGCCAATAAATCGACTAAGTTTATTTGCAGTTCTAGGTTCTAAATTATCGATATACCTGGCTATTGGGAATTGAATAAAAGATACTAAAGATGCTTTCCCTTTACTATTTTTAATACCTTCATATAATTGCTGCAAAGCAGCAGGATCTTCATCATGTTTTTTTCCAATCCATTCTATATAATGGCCTAATTCATCGAATATTATTATTAGCTTACCAAATGTTTTATTTTTACCACAAAATTTACTGGAAACCTCTTGTATAATATCCTTAGGGTTTAAAAAATTTTCTTTTTTAAATTTGATACCATTTAATCTATAAGAGACTTCGTTTATTAAATTAAATATTTTATCATCCTCAATATTATTTAGTATAAATTTTTTAGTATCACTTTTATTGATTTCCAAATTGGAGAAATCTTCTGAGTTTTTTATTTCTTTAAAAGTTTCCTGAAAATTTTCATTTTTAAAATTATTTTTTACAAATATTTTCGCTTTTTGGTATATCTCACGGTGACTTTCAAAAAGATTATTTTCTACTTCTACAATATCTAAATATTCTTTAATTCTTTCAAATAGCCTATTAGAAAGATTAAATTTATCTATACCATTTATAGCAATTACAATATTTGGTTTATCAATTATATTATCAATGAAATTATATACTTTTTCATCAATTTCTTTAATATTTTCTTTTACTTTATTGGAGTCCAAGAATTTATTGTTATTAGATAGTAGAGATGATAAAGCTACCCCAAAATGTGATTTTCCCGCACCATATCCAGCAATTGCTGTATAAAACGGGTTACTTTGTTTTTCTGAGAATATTTTCTTTGATAATATTTCAACTAATGAAATCGTATCTGTCTTTCCTTTTTTTTCTGATATGTATGATTCTTTACTATGAAATATAAAGGAATCTGCTGCTTTCTGTGCCAGTTTTCTGTTATTATATAAGCAATCTAATTCTAAAGATCCACCAAAAAATAAATTTTCATTGAATTTAACTGATTCTTTATACTTCATATCAATTATTACTCCTTTAGATTTTTTATCATATCTTCAATAGAATTATTTTTATATATGTGATAATTATTGAATTGTTTATTAATATTAATATAGTTAAAATCTTCAGACATTAATAAAAATTTTCTTAAATCTTTATTATTCCAGCAAAATATTGATGAAAACCCTTCTTTTATAATTTCATTAAAAGTAAAATCGTCTTTACTGCTATCAACCTCATTCAAAAATATATATAGAAAAAAAGAATAATAGTTTACATAATTTTTTAAAATATCTGATTTACAAAATTGTATTTTACCATTTTCATCTTGTTTTATAAGTCCAATATTTATAAATGCATTATCCATATTATTACTAAGATATGTTCCCCATAAGGGAGCTATATTCTTTTTGTTAACATTTGGATCTACATTTTTTCTAGCGTATTTCAAGAAATCATCTTTATAGAATTTATCCCAATATTTATTAAATTTTCTAAATAATGCCTCCCATAGAACTAGTTTGCTATTTTTCTTACAAAACATGAAATGGAAAAGTAGTTTAGTTTTATATTCTTCTAAGGCAAAATCATTATCATATATAATTTCACCAAGCAGAGTCCTATCTATTATCAATTTATTATCTACACTTTTAAATTTTAATATTCCTGCAGCTTCTGCATAACGTAGTGATGGAATTACCTTTCCTGAAGACTCCCCCGTAGGTATGGAAAATTCATGCGATAGTTCTTCTTTAGTTGCTTTTCTAGAATCAATTGATAACAAATTTTTTATATAAATTCTTTCTGGCTTAAATGTCTTATGAAAATTTATATTATAAGGCATAACTATTCCCAAAATCTTTCAAAAAATTTATAAATTCTATTTACCGCTCCAAAATCTAAATAGTTATCTCTAATATCAATAATATTGCATTTTTTATTACCTCCTACTCTAGGGCCTCTTAATCCTCTTCCAATCATTTGACTATATAGAACAATAGAAGTTGTAGGTCTGCTAATTATAACAGTTTTTATTCTTGGGGCATCAAACCCAGTGGTTAGCACTCCAAAATTGATTATAACATCATATTTTTCTTTTTTAAAATCATTTACTATTTTTCTTCTTTCAGTTTTATTAATCTTTGAATCTATATGGGCTGATTTTATGCCTTTACAGTTGAGGGCTGCAGATAAAATAATATTATGTTCTACACTACAAGAAAATACAAGGCAGGGGTTGTCCTTATCGACTTCATTTTTTATCGTGTTTATAATTACTTTATTTCTTCTTTTATTTTTAGTTAATGATTTTAGTTGTTTACTAGAATAATCATACTCTGACATTTCATTTTTTATTCTTGGTATATCTACCTCAATTTTTGTTTCAATAAATTTATGGTTTAGTTCAGATAGCACTCCAATTTCTCTAAGTTTTTTAATAGGGTCTTCCCCAAGATTTTGATTAATTATGTTTTTATTGAAAAACTGGGCTAGCTCAATATTATCAATACTATTAAAGGCACTTCTTCCTGGAGTGGCAGTTAATCCAATCAATGAATTGTTTTCATCACAAATAGTATTAAGCATTTCTGAATACGTTGGTGCTATTGATTTGTGAGCTTCATCAACTACAACAATTTTTGTATTTTTTGACAATATTCTTAAGATTGGTTGTGAATTTTTACTACATAATTTTTGATATGTTGAAAAAATGAATGTATTTGTAAGTTCTTGGTAAGTTGGTTTGTACTCCCCCCAAAGCCTTACTATTTCAAGCTCGTCCTTCTGAGTATGCTTCCATACATTTTTAATTGTGTTAATTGCTTGTTCACATAACTCTTCTGAATGAGTAATCCATATTATAGATTTTCCTTTATGTAATAAATTTTTTCTTTCAATATATGAAACTATTGCTTCAATTGTTGTTTTAGTCTTACCTGCACCAGTCGGTAGCTGAACAATAAAACGACGTTTTCCAGTAAGAATATATTTAACAATGTTATTTTTTATTTCTTGCTGGTATGGGAATAAATCATAATATTCATCAAGAGGCTCAACAGTTTCAGAAATCTGCATTTTTTTATTCCTTTTAGGCAGATTATTCATTTTTAGATCTAGAGCATTTATCAGATCTAATGAAAATTCATTTCTACCTGTCCAGTTTTTTTTAGACAATTGAATCGCAGCCGCTTCTTTGGTTTTATATACTTTCCTTTTATACTTTTTAGTGAGACTATCTATACGCTTTTTTGGTAAAAGTTTAATACACTCTTTTCTAAGATAATTATTATTTAAAAAAGTATCTCCATAAATTTCATATGCAATTTTTGCATAGTTACTTTTTTTAAGATCATCATCAATTATAGATTTAATAAGATTAATTCGCTTACTACCAATAGCCTGCTTTATTTTATTAGGGTCTAATTTATTTAATATTTTATTCATTTATGTTCATATCCCAAAGATCTTCAAGCTCTGTTATCCTCTCGCGAGCCATTTTTTCTTTGTCTTCATTGATTTTTCTTCTTTTTTCTGCTTTTGTCATTTCTTTTTGGTCATATTTTCTTTTTGCAACTTTCCTAAATCCTTTTTCTAGAGTACTTCGTAGAATATCACTTTTCTCTTCCCAGATACTATATTTTAAATCGTCTGCTGAATCTATTACCTCATTTTTTTGAGCATAATCTACTGCCGACATTAATACAAAAATTCCCCAGGCTCTTTTCACTTGATCTAATTTGTAATTAATTCTACCACCAGCTTCATTGTGGCAAATATGAGTTAGTAATTTTTTCTTATCATTTTCTAATTCATCATAACCAAAACACCAACCTTCATCAAACAGATTGTTGAAAGCAGGTAGAAAAGTTGTTGTAAAAGAATACCAATCTAGTTCACTTCTTACTATATTTCTTTTATATTCTTCATAAAGTTCACCATAAGCATACACAAATCCCCTCATGCAAATATCTTGTCTGCAAAATTCGGATAAAGTGTCTTTTTTAATTCTTATAAATTCCTCATCAAATCCATCTTTAAATTCGTTAATTTCATCTGATTCACTTTTCATTTTAGTTATATATCCATACCGCATTTCCATAAAGGCTTTTTTCTCGGAGTCATTATTAGAATTTGCAATTTCATAATTCCTACACTTTTTTATATAATTGTTATAAGGTTTTAGATGGGTTATAAATTTTATAAAAGCATCTCTGATGAGATCATTATAATTTCCTCTAATTTTTTTTGCATCAGATTGTGATATTGTATTGGAATTTATTAAATCTAAATCTAAATCATATAAATCTAATGTCTTCAGTTGTTTTTCACCCTGACTAGTATAAGTAAAATCTCGACCGATCACATATTCACCAAGCCAATTTCTCATCTCTTTATTTTCATATATGTATCTTTCATTAGTTATTGATTTCGTATCACCTCTTTCACCTCTCCAATCTACTAAATATAAAGGGGGGATATATTTCTTAGTTTCATCATCAATGTCATTTTTATGGAATTTACTAATAGTTTCCTGAGTACATATACATTCAATACTCTCATCATTAAGTAATATTGCTCTTGAATCATTAACTTCCTCTGCTTTCATATTTATATACATAAATATTTTCCTAATAATTTCTAAGAATCCATCTGATTCAACGGCCCGTTCAATTTTATTGGGTACGAGAAATACTACTGGTATTTGCCAATCTTTTAAATCATCATGCTCTTGAGAATTATTTAATTCTTTTAAGGCTGTTAGTCTGTGTTGTCCATCTACAGCAACTGCATAACATCTATCTGAATTCCACTCGATTTTCCCAATATTTATTTGGTTTTTATCGGGAATATAAAGTTGATATATATCAGAATTTATGTATTTAGTTCCCTCTATACCATTATATTCAATTTCATTTTCTTCCGTTAATTTTTGCAAATCCTTAACTATTTTGTTATCTTCAGTCGGTAGCAAAACAATTGCTATAGGATTAAAATATTTAACTTGATTTTTATTGGTAAAATATTGTTTTAATCCATTTGGTCCAGTTAATCTATTTCTATCAACATTTCTTTGAAACAAATCTTTTATACTCCACTTCTCACTACCCGGTATATCTACTATTAGTTTTAAATTTTCAATTTCTTTCATCTTTAAAGTTGATTGAATAAAAAGTATTTCTGCATTAGCTCCTTCACCAATCCTTCCGGATGTTCCATAAAATGAAATATTATAAATATTTGGTTTAACATCAGAAAAATCTGCCATTATAGTCCCCTTTTTATTTAATTGAATAAATTGGTTTTATTGATTTTATGAGAATCGTCTCAATTAAATTTTCATAATCATTTTCTAGTTTGAAGTCACCGGTTCTGATACAGGCAAAAATTAATTGTTGGACTGTATTGTGTGATAAATTTTTATCCTCTGCATATTTTTCGAATCTATTATGAAACGAACTATCATTTTCATTTCCTCCCCGTACATGCTGTTGGCATCTATTATACAAATTATTACTTTTACCAATATATAATGGAGGCATAAATATTGACGAAATAAAAACAATTTTTTTTATTTCATCAATTTCCTTTTTACTTCTTTCTTTAGGATTACTGTGCATCTCTTTCCATTTATCAACAACTTTAGAATTTTCATTTATCTTCTTTAGCATTGTTTTGAATTCGTATCTTCTCCAGCCGATTTCTCCTGATACGGAACGTTCTGCAACCTTATTATTTTCTGTATCCCAGTAAAAATTAAAAACATTACTAATGTCGTTTATAAAACTATCAATTTTATTTGTTCTTATTCTCAACGGATAGAACCATGCGTAAACTCCGGGTTGAGCTGGTATTTCATTAAATGTCTCGAAAGTATAATAATTTATTTTCTCATTTAGACGCAAAAGTTGATCATTAAGACCCATAAAGTCCCCATATAACAGAATTTGTTTTTTCTATATTTATTGGATATTTTTTCATGTAACATTATTAAAGTAGACTAAATAAAAATATTTACAAATTACCGAGCAAAAAATGCACCCTGTGTTTTGAATGATATTTATTAACCATATTCATTTTTATCATAAAAAATAGTAATTATTCAACATTAAAACAAATATTAATATATAAAAATTTATTTATAGCAATGAATACTAATTATCTTTGAAAATATTTTTTTTGGTTTTTCTATTAATATTTCATAAAAATAAATTTTTATGTTGAGACCTTTTGTGGTTTCCCCTTCAAAATCTGGATAATTTCCCTGACATAAGCGCATTCGCACCGGGCAGCGCAGGGTTCCAGATCGCGGCCATACAGGCAATGGCCGGGGCATTGTTTGGCCCCAGTTTGGCGTTCGGAGAAAACCGGGCCCTCGTAAA
>JAIPEX010000037.1 GCA_021736945.1 Halanaerobiales bacterium
TTTTGATTATTAACTAACTTACAATTAGTTAATATTCTTTTAAGAGTAAATATTATTGTGAAAAAGTCCATTTTATATAAAATATATTAACTATTTCTTCTTGTGAGGAAATTGCCCCCACAAAAGTTTGACAGAAACATGGTTAGACTGATGGTTGCATCCTAAAATTTACTATGTTATAATTATTCTAGCTGTCAAGAAGAAAATTAAAATTAAAACATATATTAAATGTTAAGACTGCTAAGAAAGAGGTGAAATATATGCAGAAAGAATTACATCCAGAATTTAAGGAAACTACAATAACCTGTGCTTGTGGTGAAGAATATAAGACCAAGTCCACCCGGGATGAAATCCGTGTTGAGGTTTGTTCTAGTTGCCATCCATTCTATACTGGCAAGAAACGTAGAGCAGCTAAAGGTGGTAGAGTTGAAAGATTTAATGAAAAATATGGTTTGACAAGTGATGAAGAAGAAACCGAAACTGAAGAAGAATAATTATTTCATAAACAATAACGCAGGGCTTTAGCTCTGCTTTTTTCTTATTTATTTAAAAAAAGATAATGGGAGAGGAGTAAACTTGCATGTATAAGATTAATAATAGCGGTTGGATTGAAGTAATTACAGGTCCTATGTATTCCGGTAAAAGTGAAGAACTCATTAGAAGAATTAGAAGGGTGAAAATTGCCCAAAAAGATGTTAAAGTATTTAAACCTATTATTGATAATAGATATAGTAATGACAATGTAGTTTCTCATAGTGGAGATAGTATTGAAGCAATTCCGGTAGATCATCCAGAAGAATTATATGACAGGTTAGAAGAAGATACTGAGGTTGTTGCTATTGATGAGATTCAGTTCTTTTCAAAAGATATTATAAAGATTATTGAAGATCTTGCAGATCAGGGTATGAGAGTAATTGTAGCCGGTTTAGATAGAGATTTTAGGAATGAACCGTTTGTACCGGTACCCGAGTTATTATCTAGAGCAGAATATATTGAAAAACTACATGCGATATGTTTACAGTGTGGAGACCCTGCAACGAGAACACAGAGGTTAATTGATGGGGAACCTGCTCCCTATGATGATGAGGTTATATTGGTTGGAGCAACTGAAAACTATGAGGCAAGATGTAGAAGTTGCCATGAAGTAAAAGGCAAACCAGAAGGAGATATAAATGAGTAAAGAAGTTGATTATGGCGGACAGGCTGTCATCGAGGGTGTAATGATGAAAGGTCTAAACCGTCTGGCGATAGCCGTTAGAAAACCGGATAATTCAATTGTTGTCAAAAAAAGAAATTTAACACCATTAAGTGAAAAATATAAATTTTTAGGGTGGCCCTTTATTCGGGGAGTTGTAGCTCTGTTTAGTTCTTTGATACTTGGCATGCAATCTTTAAGTTTTGCCGCTAATCAGGCTACTGAAGAAGATGAAGAATTAACTCCTATAGAAATGGGTTTAACTATCCTTGTATCATTAGGGTTAGCCATCTTATTATTTGTTGCATTACCGGCTGGAATTATTGCTTTAATTCAGAAATATATAAGTTATAATCTGGTTTTAAATCTTATAGAAGGTTTAATTAAAGTTTCAGCTTTCTTATTATATATTATTGCTATTTCAAGGTTAGATGATATTAAAAGAGTTTTTATGTATCATGGAGCCGAACATAAAGTTATTCACAATTACGAATCAGGGAAAGATTTATCTGTAGAGAATGCCCGAGAATTTACAACTCTACATGCAAGATGTGGAACCAATTTCTTATTTATTGTTATTATATTAAGTATATTATTTTTCTCATTTTTTGGGAGACCACCTGTTCTTTACAGGATTTTATACCACTTAATGCTTTTACCAGTTATTGCTGGTACTTCTTATGAAGTAATTAAACTTGCTGGTGGTAAAGAGGTCAATCCTATTATTAAAGTTTTAGCGACTCCAGGTCTATGGTTACAAAAATTAACCACAAGTGAACCTGATGATGATATGCTAGAAGTTGCAATAACTGCACTTGAAAATGTATTGCCTGGGGAAGAGAGAGGTGAACAAGATGTTTGATTTAGAATCTAAACTTGAAGAAAAATATGAAGAGTATCAAAAATTAAATAAAAAGATTAGTGATCCAGAAGTAATGAATGACTCTGATAAATATCAAAAGCTTTTGAAAAGACATGCTAAGCTAAAAAAGCTTATTGAATATTATAAAGAATATAAAGAGATTAAAGAAGGTATCGAAGAAGCAGAAGAACTAATTGAAGAAGATTCCGAGATGAAAGAGTTAGCTGAAACAGAATTAGAAGAACTGAAACCCCGTATGGAAGAATTGGAAGAAAAACTACCTATTATGCTTTTACCAGATAATCCAGATGATGAGAAAAACGTAATCGTTGAAATTAGAGCTGGTGCAGGTGGGGATGAAGCTGGACTATTTGCAGCTGATCTATTTAGAATGTATACTCGCTATGCAGAAAATAATAACTGGAAATGGGAATTAATGAATGCCAATGAATCTGGAGTCGGTGGTTTTAAAGAAGTAATCTTTTCTGTAGAAGGAAAAGAGGTTTACAAACGACTTAAATATGAAAGTGGTGTTCACCGTGTTCAAAGAGTACCTTCAACTGAGTCAAGTGGAAGGATTCACACTTCAACTGCTACAGTTGCCGTATTACCTGAAGCTGAAGAAGTAGATGTTGAAATTGAAAGCAATGATTTAAAAATTGATTACTTCCGTTCCAGCGGTCCAGGTGGACAGAGTGTAAACACTACAGATTCTGCTGTCAGAATCACCCATGAGCCATCTGGTTTAACTGTATCATGTCAGGATGAAAAATCCCAGCATAAAAATAAGGCTAAGGCAATGAGGGTTTTGAGAGCACGTTTAAAGGAAAAAAGAGAAAAAGAAAAACAAGCTGAACGTGCGGAAGCAAGGAAAAGCCAAATTGGATCTGGTCAAAGAAGTGAAAAAATAAGAACATACAATTTCCCACAGGGTAGAGTTAATGATCATCGAATCAATTTAACAGTTCATCAGCTAGAAAAAATTCTAGATGGGGAACTAGATATAGTAATTGATCCTTTAATTGAAGAAGATACAATGAAAAAATTAGAGAAGGTGTAAGAATTGAATATCAAAGAAGTTTTAGTCAATACAGAAGAATATTTCGAAAAAAATAATATTGATAATCCCAGATTAGATGCTGAAGTGCTCCTTGCTGAGCTTCTTGATATGGAAAGAATAAAGTTATATGTTAACTTTGATTATCCTTTAAAAGAGGAAGAAATTGCTAAGTACCGGGCTATGATTAAAAAAAGAGCCCAACATATTCCGGTTGCATATATTACAGGACATAAAGAATTTATGTCTCTTGATTTTTATGTAAACGAAGATGTATTACTTCCGCGTCCAGAAACCGAAATTATTGTAGAGTATTTAATTGATCATTTTCAGGAAAAAGATATGGACAGGATTAATATAGTGGAAGTAGGAACAGGTAGTGGAGCAATAATGGTGAGTTTAGGACATTATTTAGAAAATTCCAGAATTTTAGGGGTTGAAATAGATGAAAAAGCCCTAGAAGTTACCAAAAAAAATGTTGAAAAGTTTTCTCTAAGTGATAGACTTAAGGTAACAAAGGGTGATCTTTTAAAACCGCTTATTAAAAGGGGAATAAGCAATGTGGATCTTTTAGTTTCCAATCCCCCTTATATTAGTGAAGAAGAGATGCATACTCTACCACCTGAAGTTCAAAAAGAACCTCATAAAGCACTTTATGGAGGGAGAAAAGGCTTAGAAATATATGAAAAACTGATTCCACAGTCACTTGAAATACTGAAAACTAATGGGATGATTGCCTTAGAAATAGGACATAAGCAGGCAGAAGATGTAAAAAAAATATTATTTCATAATAATTTCAAGGACATTGAAGTAAGGCAGGATTATGCTGATAAAGACCGTTTTATAATAGCTTATAAGGGGTAAAAGGATGTTTAATACAGAGGTTTTAAAAATAAAAGATAGTTTAATAGAAGATAATGCTATCGATAAAATAGCTGAAACAACTGCTATCAAAAAAGCAGCCCAATATATATTGAATAATGAAGTGGTTGCTTTTCCTACAGAAACAGTTTATGGGTTAGGGGCTAATGCTTTAGAAAAACAAGCAGTTACAAAAATTTTTAAAGCAAAAGGACGCCCTTCTGATAATCCTCTGATTGCTCATATTTCAGATAAAAATCAACTTCCTGTTTTAATTGAAGGTGATGTAAGCGGGGTAGCGGAAGAATTAATTAATGAATTTTGGCCGGGCCCTTTGACATTAATCTTCAATAAAAGCATGAAGATGCCCCAAGTCACTACTGCTGGCCTTAATACTATTGCGGTCAGGATGCCTTCTCATCCTGTTGCTTTAGCATTGATTTCAAAAGTAAATTTACCCTTAGCTGCTCCAAGTGCTAATTCTTCTGGTTTTCCTTCTCCTACAAGAGCTCAACATGTTTATAATGATTTGAATGGAAAAATCCCCCTTATAGTTGATGGGGGAATTTGTAATATTGGGGTTGAATCTACAGTAATAGAAATAGAAGAAAATATTATAAATATTTTGAGGCCGGGTGGAATTACCCGGAGCATGATTAGTGAGGTTATTGGAGATGCTTATCAGGTGAAAATAGCAGACACTGCTGAAGTGAATAAGCCTAAATCACCGGGAATGAAATACAAACATTATGCCCCTCAAACTCCTTTATGGATTTTTAAAAGTAAAAATATATTGGTAAATCTTTTAAGTGAATATAATATTAATAATGAAAATACATTAGTAATTTTATCTGACGAATCTTTAAATAATGTAGATGAAAATGATATTCAGGCAAACATAAAAAACATGGGTACAATAAATAATTTAGAATATATAGCACAGAATTTATTTAACTTTTTAAGGGAAGCAGACCAAAAGGGGTATGATCTTATTTTAATAGAAGAAGTTCCTAATAAAGATATAGGTGAAGCTGTGATGAATAGGTTAAAAAAAGCAGCTGTCAAAATAATTTAAAAAGGAGAATATATATGAATATTTTATTTGTATGTACAGGAAATACTTGTCGGAGTCCGATGGCAGAATATTTTGCTAGAAAATATATTGAAGACAATAATTTAGAGGATTTCAAAGTAGCATCTGCAGGTATTAATGCAGCTACTGGTGAAAACGCATCTGAGGAAGCTATTGAAGTTATGAAAGAAAAGGGTATAGATATAACAGGTCATAAAAGTAAGATGTTGATGAAAGAAGATTTAGAGGAAAACGATAAAATTTTAACTATGACAAATAGTCATAAAGAAGTAATCCAGGATATGTATGATTATGATAATGTCTATACATTGAAACACTTTGTCAACACCTGTGAAGATTGCGATATATTAGACCCTTATGGTTTCGGAGTAGATAAATATAGAGAGACAAGAGATGAGATAGAAGATGCCGTAAAAAAGTTATTAAACAAAATGAGTGATGGCTAAAAAGGGAGGAAATAGTAGACCTATCTAGAATATAGAAACTTAGGATGACTAGGAATTTATATTATTATTATAAAAGACAACTTTAAAATAATCTATTAAATAAAGTGGGAAAATTTATTTGAGTCTGCCAATGATGGTAAAGGCTAAAAAGGAATTGAAAGGGGAATATTTATAAAATGAGTGAGACTATTCTTATTGAACATCCTTTAATTCAACACAAGTTAACTATGATCCGTAATAAAGATACTGGCCCTAAAGAATTTAGAGAATTAGTTGATGAAGTTTCTACTTTGATGGTTTATGAGGTGACTCGAGACCTACCACTAGAAGATGTTGAAATAGAAACTCCTATCTGTAAGACTAAATCGAAAATGATAAGAGGTAAAAATTTAGGTATTGTTCCAATATTAAGAGCAGGTTTAGGTATGTTAGACGGAGTATTGGATTTAATTCCTACAGCAAAAGTAGGACATGTTGGTTTATATAGGGATCCAGAAACTCTAGAACCGGTTGAATATTATTGCAAACTACCTACTGATGTAACAGAACGAGATTTAATAGTTATTGATCCTATGTTAGCGACAGGTGGTACAGCAACTGCAGCGGTTGATTATATTAAAAAAAGAAACCCACGTAATATTAAACTTGTAATATTAATAGCAGCTCCAGAAGGAATCGAACGCGTGCAAAAAGCTCATCCAGATGTAGATATATATACTGCAGCTATTGATGAAAAACTTAATGACCATGCATATATAGTGCCTGGCCTTGGAGATGCAGGAGATAGGTTATACGGCACAAAATAATCCTGTTTAAAGAAGGGACCTAAAGTGATTACTAAATTTGTATTGATTTTTATAACCAGTTTAATAATAAGCTTTATCCTAACTCCACTTGTTAAAAAATTAGCTCATTATTACAATGGTATTGATTTACCTTCAAAACGTAGGATAAATAACAAACCTGTCCCAAACGCAGGAGGAATAGCTATATTTTTGGCATTTATAATTAGCTATTTCATTTTCAATGATCACTCCCTATCAACTTATGGAATAATGTTTGGAGCAACCTTTATATTTATTCTAGGGCTAATTGATGATATTTTTGAAATGTCCCCAATTATAAAGTTATTAGGACAAATTGGAGGGGCCTTAATATTAATATATTATGGAGTTCAGATTAATTTTATTACTAATCCTTTAGGTGGAATGATTTATTTAGGATACTTCAGTGTACCCATAACTATATTATGGGTTGTAGGTATTACAAACACCATTAATTTAATTGATGGACTTGATGGTTTAGCTGCCGGTATTTCTATTGTAGCCACAATAACATTATTTTCTGTTGCTATGCAGGAGATACGTTTAATACCAGCTGTATTAGCAATTGCCTTGGCCGGTAGTTTAAGTGGCTTTTTGAAATACAATTTTCATCCTGCTGAAATTTTTATGGGGGATTCTGGTTCGATGTTTACAGGCTACATTTTAGCGGCAATTTCTGTAACTGGTGCTCTAAAAAGTGCAGCTGCTGTTACAATAGTAGTACCAATTTTAGCACTTGGAATCCCAATTTTTGATACAGTTTTCGCGATTATTAGAAGAATTTATCATAATAAACCTATTGGTGAGGCAGACCGAGGGCATATTCACCATAGATTAATGGCACTTGGTTGGAGTCATAGACAAGCTGTCATTATAGTTTATGGCAGTAGTATTTTATTAGGCTTTACTGCTTTAATTATAAACGGCCTTGATATCAAAAATGGTATGATTCTATTTGGTTTGTCAATAGTAGGTGTTATTTACGGTGCTTGGAGAATAGGTTTATTTTCAACTGAGCTCACTCAGGAAAGTAAGGTTTGGGAAGAAGGAAAATAATACTTTACATCCACACTTCTTTGTGATATATTTAACAATGTCAGTGATTAGAGACGGGCCAGGATTATTATTTATAAAATGATAATCATGGTTTTTTTGTTTATCTAACATATCAAAAAAGCAATCCTTTATTGGAAATTGAAATTGACCTGTGATATAATATTTATCTGTAGAGATAAAAAAATATAGTAAGCCAGAGGTTATTATTATGAAAAAAGATGACTGGCGTAAAATTATGAGAACGTTGGGATTATTGACCCAACTTGGAATTGTTATTATTGTTAATATTGGTCTAGGTTTCTACCTCGGCCTTAAGTTAGATCAATGGTTAGGATATAATTATTTATTTAAAGTTTTTGGAATCCTCGTCGGAATAGGGTCCGGATTTTATTCTGATTATCAGTTGATTTTAGGATCCATGGAAAATGATGGGGATGATAATAAAGATTAATTAAGAAAGGAGATTTTGCTATGAATCCCGGTCCACAGACGATAACTCATTTATTTGGTAAATCATATTTGCCGGTTACTGATACCCTGATTATAGGGTGGGTATCTGTTATATTAATTATTATATTAGCCAAATACTTAACCAGTGACTTAAAATTAAGACCGGAGGGCAAGCAGAATATTGCTGAGCTTTTTATTACTGCTGTCTATGATCAAATTGAACCGATGATAGAGGGAGAAGGATGGAAGTTTTTACCCTTTATAGCTACCATTTTCATTTATATTGGTTTTAGTAATTTAATCGGTTTAGTTCCTGGAGTACCTAGTCCTACTGCAGATTTAAATACTACTTTAGGATTAGCTCTCGTTGTCTTTTTAGTGAGTCACTTTGAAGGAATGAGAGATAAAGGTATTTGGGGATATATTAAAAGCTTCGGACAGCCCGTAATCTTTTTGCTACCTTTAAATGTAGTTGGTGAACTTGCAAAACCAATTTCCCACTCTTTCCGTCTATTTGGTAATATAGTCGGTGGAGGTATTATTATTACTTTAATCTATCAGGCTGCACCAGGTTTAATACCTGTTCCTTTACATGCCTGGTTTGATTTATTTATTGGTTTAATTCAGGCTTTAATATTTGGTATGGTTGCTATTGCTTATATTGCAGTAGCCAAGCAGTAGCAAAATCTTTAATTTGAGAATTATGTTTTGGGCAGAAGGGAGGACACTTTATGATTGAATTTTCACCTGAAACTATTGAAATGATTATACGAAGTGTTTCTGTAATTGCTGCCGGTTTGGCTTTAATAGCAGGAGTTGGTCCCGGTATAGGAATGGGATATGCTGCCGGTAAAGCTACTTCAGGAGTTAGAAGACAGCCGGAAGCAAGAGGAGCAATAGTTACAACAATGCTCTTAGGCCAGATTATTTCTGGTTCAACTGGTATTTACTCTCTAGTGATTGCTATTTATTTAGTTTTTGCTTAAAAAGACTTGGGGTTTAATTTATGAAGTATATTAATAATCCAGATCGAATGCAGATTGAAATAATCAAGCGAACATATCTTGTTTCTAGTTTACCTATTGCATATTCTCTCATATCAGGAGAATTCGAAACCTTGTTAGGTTTTGTCTTCGGTCTGGTAATAAGTACTTTAATATTAAGGTTAAGAGTTATAAATATTGAAAGATCACTTGATATGAAAGAAGAGAAAGCTGAAACATTTATAAGAAATAGGTACTTTATTGAGTATGCGATTTATCTTGTAGTACTTGTTGTTGCTAAGAAAAATCCTTCTTTGAACTTTTTGGCCGCAGCTGTAGGTTTATTTATGATGAAATTTACAGTGATAATGTGGGTAATATTTGATATGGCCAAAGGGGGATTAAAAAATAAATTACAAGAATATAAGGATTTAAAAGAAGACAAATCTGAGAAAGGGGGAAATTAAGATGGTAGAATTTGCACCAGAAGTTATTGATACTATCATTAGAGCATCTGCCTTACTAGGAGCTGGTTTTGCTATGATAGCTGGTATAGGTCCTGGTATAGGTCAGGGTTATGCTGCTGGTAAAGCTGTTGAATCTGTTGCACGTGATCCTGAAGCAAGAGGTAATATTATTACTACAATGCTTTTAGGTCAGGCTGTTGCAGAGTCAACTGGTATATATTCCCTAGTTATTGCGATTGTTTTAATCTTTACAATATAATGAAACAGATGAGAGGGATTAACTCCCTCTCTTTTTAGCATTCATTAATTTTTTATAATATTTTTCCCATTTTGATATTTTTCATTTTACGGGAGGTGAAGGACTTTGGTTGAAATTAATTCGACCTTGTTATGGCAGGTATTTAACTTTTTAGTACTTTTATGGCTACTAAAAAGATATTTATACGGCCCCATCAAGGAAATCTTAGAAAAAAGAGAACAAACTATAAAAAATGAAATTGAAGAAGCCGAACAGAAACATGAAGAGGCTATGGAATTAAAAGAGGAATATAAAGACGAACTTAAAAGGGCCAGAGATAAATCTTCTGACATAATTGATAAGGCTGAAAGAAGAGCGCGAGAACGTGCTAAAGAGATTATCAATAAAGCCAAAAAACAGGCTGAAAAAATTGAAGAGGATAAATTAGCGGAAATTGAGCAGGCCAAAGTAGAAGCCCGAAAAGAGATCAGGAATGAGTTTACTGATGTTACCTTGAAGGCTGCTGCTCAAATGATAGGAAAAGAATTAGATCGTGAGAAACATGAAGAATTGATGGCCCAGTATATAGAAAATCTTGATGAAGAGAAATTGGGTGATGTTCAGTGAAAAAGAATGAAATCGCCCGTCAATACAGTAAAGCCCTCTATGAAATAGGTGAGGAAAATGGTAATATGGGTGAACTGTTTGAAGAACTGGAAGAGTTTTGGAAAACCTTACAGGAGAATGAACAGTTAAAAGAAGCCCTTTTTCATCAGAGGATACTTGTGGAAGAAAAACAAGAAGTTTTAAAAAATGTATTTAAAGATAAACTATCTAATCATATGTATAAATTTCTAATGCTTTTAATTGAAAAACGTAGAATATATTTTGTTGAGAATATTCTTGAATCCTTTAGAAAGCTTATGCATAAACATGAAAATATTATTACAGTGGAAGTAACAACTGCTGTAGAAATGAATTCAGAAATAAGGGAAAAACTGAAAAAAAGATTGGATAAATATGTAGACAAGAAAATAGAAATGAAAGAATACTGTGATCCCGAGATAATCGGTGGGATGGTCATTAAAATAGGTGATTATCTAATAGATGGCAGTATTAAAAGCAAATTAGAATCCCTTGAAGATAAAATCAAGAAAATTCCATTACAGGAGATAGGGGTGTAATAATGGATCTTAGACCAGAAGAAATTAGTTCTATTATAAAAAAAGAAATTGAAGATTATGATGAAAGAGTTGAATCTGTTGGTGTTGGTACAGTATTAGATGTTGGAGATGGTATTGCTCATGTTTATGGATTAGAAGATGCCAAATCCAATGAATTATTAGAATTTCCCAATGGAGTCTATGGAATGGCCTTAAACTTAGAGGAAGACAACATTGGTGTAGTTTTACTTGGTAATGAAACTAAGATCAGTGAAGGTGATACTGTAAAAAGAACCGGTAATGTGGTAGAGGTACCGGTTGGTGAAGAATTATTAGGTAGAGTTGTTAACCCTCTCGGTCAACCACTTGATGGTAAAGGTGAGATTAAAACCGATAAAACTAGACCGGTAGAGAAAAAAGCACCTGGTGTAATCGAGAGACAACCTGTTGAAGAGCCACTTCAAACTGGTTTGAAAGCTATTGACTCGATGGTACCAATTGGTAGAGGTCAGCGTGAATTAATTATCGGAGACCGTCAGACTGGTAAAACTGCTATCGGTATAGATACAATTATTAATCAAAAAGATGAAGACGTAATTTGTATATATGTTGCAATTGGTCAAAAGGAATCAACAGTGGCTCAAATCACTGAGGAATTAAAAGAACGCGGAGCAATGGAATATACTATAGTAGTTTCTGCTTCTGCTTCTAAACCTGCTCCGATAAGATACTTAGCTCCATATGCAGGATGTGCGATGGGAGAACATTTCATGTATGATCAAAATAAAGATGTATTGGTTATTTATGATGACTTGTCTAAACATGCTGTTGCTTATCGTGCAATGTCACTTCTATTAAGAAGACCCCCGGGACGTGAAGCTTATCCTGGTGATGTGTTTTACTTACATTCCCGCTTGCTTGAAAGAGCGGCTAAGCTCAGTGATGAAAAAGGTGGAGGTTCGTTAACAGCCTTACCTATTGTTGAAACCCAAGCTGGTGATGTTTCAGCTTATATTCCAACAAATGTAATATCTATCACTGACGGTCAAATTTATTTAGAAAGTGAACTTTTCTTCTCAGGTGTTAGACCGGCTATTAATGTTGGTATTTCAGTATCTCGTGTTGGAGGTAATGCTCAGATCAAAGCAATGAAAGATATTGCTGGTACTTTGAGACTAGACCTTTCACAGTATAGAGAGTTAGAGGCTTTTGCTCAATTCGGGTCTGACCTTGATGAAACAACTCAGAATAAATTAGCCCGTGGTGAGAGAATAGTTGAATCATTAAAACAGCCTCAGTATAGTCCAATGCCGATTGCAGAACAGATCATATCTATATATGCAGTTGTTGAAGGATATCTTGATGATATTCCTGTTAGCAATGTTAACAGGTTTGAAGAAGAACTTCTTACTTATGTAGCTAATAATTACCCGGAGTTAAAAGAAGATATTAAGAGGGTCGGTAAATTAACCGACGAAATCGAAGGAAAACTTATTTCGGTAATAGAAGAGTTCCAAGAACTATTTGACGTAAAAGAAGAAAGTATTGTAGAGTCCGGGGAAGAAGAATCTACAGAAGAATCGGCTTAAAAATAGGAAAGTAAAAAGGTTGTTTAGTAAAAATCATAAATCAGCCTTTTAAAAAGTTGAGGTGAATCTTTATGGAAACGATGCGCGATATTAAAAGGCGTATTAGTAGTGTAAAAAATACTAAAAAAATAACAAGAGCAATGAAAATGGTTGCAGCGGCTAAATTACAGAATTCTCAAAAAACAGCCCGTGATGCAAAGCCATTTTTCAATAAAACAAGAAAAATACTTTCTGATGTATATAAATTCACCGAGCAAAAAATGGAACATCCTTTACTGCATAAATCCGAAGGTGATAAAACACTTCTTGTAATTATCAGTTCTGATCGCGGTTTATGTGGTGCCTATAATGCCCGAGTTATTGATGAAGCTGAAGAATATTTAAAGAAAAATCCAGATACCGAAATATATTCACTTGGGAGTAAGGCAAAAAAATATTTTCAGAGAAGGGATTATGATTTCATTAAATCCTATGATGATATTATGGATTATCCTGATTTCTATTTTGCTCGTAAAATAAGTGATGAAATTATTGAAATTTTCAAAGGTAAAAAGTTTAAAGAAATAAAAATTATTTATACTCATTTTGAATCTGCTATTAATCAAAAAGTTAAAAACATTAATTTGTTACCGGTTAATGCAGAGGAAATAGATCGTGAACTTAGGGAACGGGGCGGAGAACCAAGTGAAGAACATGTAGATTATATTTACGAACCTTCTCCCCAGGAAATATTAGATATAATCTTACCTAAGTATGTTACAAATACACTATATTCGATATTGTTGGAATCAAAGGCAAGTGAATATGGTTCCAGAATGACTGCAATGGATTCAGCAACAGAAAATGCTAATGAAATGATCGATGATTTAACATTATCATATAATAGAGCCCGCCAGGCATCTATTACAAAAGAAATTACTGAAATAGTTGGTGGGGCTGAAGCATTGAAATAAAGGAGGAGTTTTTGTGAGTGACGACCAAAATATTGGAAAAGTTGTTCAGGTAATAGGACCGGTTGTTGATGTTGAATTTCCAGAAGGTACTTTACCTGAAATATATAATGCTGTCAAAGTTATTAAGGATAAAAAAGGCGAAGATGAGTTAGTCATTGAGGTCATGCAGCAGTTAGGTGATAATAGAGTTCGTTGTGTTGCTATGGACTCAACTGATGGATTAGTAAGAGGCATGAAGGCAGTAGATACTGATGGTCCAATTAGTGTACCAGTTGGTAAACAGGTATTGGGCAGGATGTTTAATGTCTTAGGTAACACCATTGATAATAAAGGTGATATAGAAGCTGAAAAGAAAATGCCTATTCATAGAGAAGCACCTGGTTATGAAGAGCAGAGAACGTCGACTGAAATTTTCGAAACTGGAATTAAAGTTATTGATTTACTAGCTCCTTACACCCAAGGTGGTAAAGTTGGATTATTTGGTGGTGCTGGAGTTGGTAAGACAGTTTTAATCCAGGAGTTAATTAACAATATAGCAATTGAGCACGGTGGTTATTCAGTATTCTCTGGAGTAGGAGAAAGAACCAGAGAAGGTAATGACCTCTGGCTTGAATTCCAAGAAGCTGATATTCTCGATAAAGTAGCTTTAGTATTTGGCCAGATGAACGAACCACCAGGGGCTAGAATGAGAGTAGGTTTAACTGGTTTAACTATGGCTGAACATTTCCGTGATGAACTCGGTCAGGATGTACTTTTATTTATTGACAACATATTCCGTTTCATACAAGCTGGTTCAGAGGTTTCTGCTTTATTAGGTAGAATGCCTTCTGCTGTTGGTTATCAACCAACATTAGCTTATGATGTTGGAGCTTTACAGGAAAGAATTACTTCAACTAAAAAGGGTTCAATCACATCAGTTCAGGCTATTTATGTTCCTGCTGATGACTTGACTGACCCTGCGCCAGCTACAACATTTGCTCACCTTGATGCAACAACTGTTTTATCTAGACAGATTGTGGAAAAGGGTATTTATCCTGCTGTTGACCCCCTTGATTCAACTTCTAAAATATTGGATCCACGTATTGTAGGGGAAGAACATTATCAAACAGCTCGTGATGTACAGCAGATTTTACAGAAATACCAAGATTTACAGGATATTATTGCAATCTTAGGTATGGATGAATTATCAGAAGAAGATAAGATTGTAGTTAATAGAGCAAGAAGAATAGAGAGATTTTTATCCCAACCTTTCTTTGTAGCAGAACAGTTTACAGGTCAGAAAGGTGTCTATGTAGACCTAGATGAAACAATTAGAGGCTTTAAAGAGATTATTAATGGTAAACATGATGACTTACCAGAGGAAGCTTTCTACATGGTAGGAACAATTGATGAAGCAGTTGATAAAGCTGAAAGATTAAGAGCAGAAAGCGAAACTAGGAAAGAAAAGTCTGAAGAGAAAAAAGGTGAATAATAATGCCACCTAAAAACAAAATTATGTTGGAAATAATAACACCGAAAGAAACTGTGTTTAAGGAAAAGGTAGATGTTATTGAAGCACCAGCTGTGGATGGATTAATAGGTATTTTACCTAACCATGCACCTTTAATTACAACCTTAAAAACAGGAGTTATAAGAGCCAATATAGATAATAAAGATCGTTTTATTTCTGTAAGTGAGGGTATAATGGATGTTAAACCCCACCAGGTGAATATTGTAGCACGAACTGCAGAATTACCTGAAAATATAGATTTAGAACGAGCAAAAGAAGCAAAGAAAAGAGCTGAAAAAAGGTTAGAAGAAACCAATGCTAAAATGGATCATGCTAGAGCAGAAGGTGCTATGGAAAGAGCAATTGCTCGAATAAAAGCTGCCGAGAAACACCACAGTGAATACTATTAAAATATAAAATGTAAATATAGATTACAATTACGCCCCTGTGATGGGGCTTTTTTCTTTAATATCTAAAAAATAGAAGCATAGTAAAATTATAGTTAATCCCTACTATGAATAGCTTTAATTAATGTCTGGATTTGTTGAAAAAATACAAAAAATATGTTATTCTTACTAAGAATGTAAAGTCTTTGAATGAAGGTCTTTTGGATTAAATATAGAATTAATAATATAGAGAATTTTTTCAACAATGAAAGGAGCATGTAAATTGGCCAAATTTATTGTCAATGGTGGTAATACCTTAGAAGGAAAAGTTAAGATTAATGGTGCCAAAAATGCTGCTTTACCTATACTAGCGGCTGCATTATTAGCAGATTCGCCTAGTGTATTGAAAGACATTCCAAATTTACGAGATGTATCAAACTTATGTGAAATTATTCGGGGAATGGGTGCTACAGTTAACCGTAGCGGACATTCTGTTGAAATAGATCCTAGTGATTTAAATACATATGAGACTGATAAAGAACTGGCTAAAAAGCTGAGGGCTTCCTATTATATTTTAGGTGTAATGCTCTCAAAGTATGGTGAGGCTAGAACAGCTCTGCCTGGGGGATGTAATATTGGTAACAGACCAATTGATTTACATCTAAAAGGTTTTAAAGCACTCGGGGCAGAAGTATCTTTAAATCATGGAATTGTTGAGGTAAAAGCAGATAAATTAGTTGGGGATAAAATTTATTTAGACTACCCCAGTGTGGGAGCTACAATCAATATTATGTTAGCAGCTAGTTTAGCTGAAGGAAAAACAGTAATTGAAAATGCTGCTCGAGAACCAGAACTAGTAGACTTAGCTAACTTTTTGACTGTGATGGGTGCAAAAATTAAAGGTGTAGGTACAGATATAATTAAAATTGAAGGTGTAAACAAACTGGAAGGAAAAGAACACCGAATTATTCCAGACCGGATTGAAGCCGGAACTTACATGATTGCTGCAGCTTTAACAAAGGGAGATGTTTTTGTTAAGAATGTTTTAACAGAACACATCAAGTCTTTAATAGCTAAGTTACATGAAATGGGCTTAGAAATGGTGGAAGATATTTCTGGAGTAAGAGTCAAAGGTAATGGGAAATTGGATTCTGTTGATGTGAAAACACTTCCTTATCCTGGTTTTCCAACTGACCTTCAATCCCAAATGATGGTTCTTTTAACTCAAACTGAAGGGACCAGTATCATAAAAGAGACAGTCTGGGAAAATAGATTTATGCATGTAGATGAATTAAAGAGAATGGGTGCTGATATTACTATAGATGGTCATAGTGCATTGATTAGAGAAAGTTCCTTATCTGGTGCAGAAGTTACAGTTACAGATTTGAGGGCCGGAGCTGCTCTAGTACTGGCAGGATTAATAGGAGATGGAAAATCCGAAGTTAGAAAAATTCATCATGTTGAAAGAGGATATGAGGGAATAGAGAAAAAGTTATCCAGTCTGGGAGCAGATATTAAGAGAGTGAAATAAAAGTTAATTCTTTTAAAATCCTGGTACCTCTATCCAGGGTTTTAATATTTTGTTACAATAAAATAAAGGTGGATTTTTATGAATGTAGATACAGTTTCTAAATTAGCAAATATGGAAGAGTGGCTTGTTCAGTTTAATGTAGCTGAGAAAGAAATATATGTGCTTAGTATTTTTGTCTTTTTAGCATTATTAGTAATTTTTTCCGCTAAAAAGTATAAAATTCCAATTGTAGTTGGTTATGTCTTTTTGGGGATCTTATTGAGTGTAGATGTTATTGATTCTATTCCTTTTTTATCAACTGCCCAAAAAGAATGGTATAAATATTCATTAGAAAGTGTTAGTTATGTTACTAATATAGCATTAGGGTTTATAGCATTTACAATTGGTAGTGAATTATCTATAAAATTATTAAAAAAGATGGGTAAGACTATTGTATATATAGTTTTACTTGAAGCCACAGCAGCTTTCGGTTTGGTTTTTTTAGCTGTGATTGCTTTAGGTAAACCTATATATATAGGTTTATTATTAGGCGGAATAGCGTCAGCAACAGCCCCTGCTGCTACAGTTATGGTTTTAAAGGAGTATGAGGCGGAAGGACCTTTAACTTCAATGATTATGGCAATTGTAGGTATTGATGACGCAATAGCATTAATATTATTTAGTATTGTGGAACCGATTGCCTATGCCATGCATTATGGTGAAGAAACACTGACCTTTATTGATAGTATCTCTCAACCCATAATAGAGATTACATTTTCTGTAATCTTGGGATTATTTTTAGGTTATCTTGGTCAGAAAGTAATTTCTGGGATTGAGGATAAAACTAAAAAGGTCATGACTTTTGTTACTAATATAATCATAGCGTTGGGCTTGGCTTTATATTTTGATCTTTCGCCATTGATTACAAATATGGTAGTAGGATTTTCTTATCGTAATTTTGCCCGCAAAAATCTTGGTATAGCTGACTATTTAGATACTATAACAATACCAATTTAT
This sequence comes from Halanaerobiales bacterium, assembly GCA_021736945.1. GTDB lineage: Bacteria > Bacillota > Halanaerobiia > Halanaerobiales > M55B127 > M55B127. The sequence continues at coordinate 17,640 of JAIPEX010000037.1, forward strand.
GCTGTGTTTTTCATTCTGGCAGGTACTGAAATCAGGTTAAGCAGTGTATCTTCTTTAAGTTTTCTAGCACTAGCATTTACATATTTATTTGCTAGGATGGTTGGAAAAGTTGGTGGTGCTTCTATAGGAGCAATGTTAGGGAAAGCACCTGAAAAGATCAAAAAGTATGTAGGATTTGGATTGTTTCCACAAAGTGGGGTAGCGATTGCGCTAGCTTACATGGTACAAAAAGATTTTGCTAGTGATCCCCAAGTTGGATTACTAATATTTAATGTACTCCTCTTTACAGCAGCGTTGACAGAAGTTATTGGTCCATTTGCAACCAAATATGCTGTGTTCCAAGCTGGAGAAGCCAAATCTGAATAACAAATTAAAAAAATGTAAAATATAAATATATTTTAAGAAGACATCAAGGAGGTAAATTAATTTATGGGATTATCGAAAAAAATAGGAATTGATTTAGGGACAGCTAATGTTTTGATATATGAAAAAGGCAAAGGAATTGTAGTACAAGAACCCTCAGTAGTTGCAATAGATAAAAACAATGATAAAGTACTAGCTGTTGGAAAAGAAGCAAGACGTATGTTAGGCCGTACCCCAGGGAATATTGTTGCAATTAGACCTCTAAAAGATGGTGTAATTGCAGATTTTGAAGTGACTGAATTGATGTTAAAACACTTCATTTCCAAAGTTGTAAAAAGAAGGTTTTTATTTAAACCAACTATTATGATCTGTGTACCAGAGGGTATTACAGGGGTAGAAAAGCGCGCAGTAATGGAAGCAGCCTCTCAGGTTGGGTCAAAAGATACATATTTAATTGAAGAACCCTTAGCAGCTGCTATTGGAGCCGGGCTACCAGTTGAAGATCCGAGTGGTAGTATGGTAATAGATATTGGCGGAGGTACCACTGAAATAGCTGTTATTTCAATGGGCGGAATAGTTGTAAGCGAATCCCTTAGAATTGGTGGAGATAAATTTGATGAAGCGTTAGCCCGTTATGTAAGAGATAAATATAATATGGTTATAGGTGAAAAAACAGCAGAAGAGATTAAAATGGAAATTGGTTCTGCTTGGATAGATGGTGAAAGCCAAGAACATGAAGTAAGAGGTAGAGATTTAATGTCAGGAATGCCTAAAAATCTTACTATCTCTTCACACGAAACTGTAGATGCTTTTAAAGAAAATATAACTACAATAGTAGAAAGCGTCAGACATGTATTAGAACAAACCCCACCTGAACTTTCCTCTGATATTATGGATAGAGGGATTATCTTAACTGGTGGAGGTTCATTATTACACGGGATGGATACCCTATTATCAAAAGAAACACAGATTCCGGTTGCTTCAGCAGATTCTCCGTTATCTTGTGTAGCAGAAGGTACAGGTATTGCACTAGAAGAAATTGATAGATTAAAAGAAGTATTAACTTCCAGTGAGATGCTGAAGTAGTAATTAATTGGAAGGGATTTGATAATTTGAATAGATATCTAAAAACATTCGTTGTTTTATTGTTATTATTGACAATCTTTAATATTTCCGCAATAGCAGAAAAGCCGCCAATTATGACGGTTGATAACATCAAGGTTGGCCAACAGGGGTATGCAAAAACTGTATTTAAAGGTACCCAGATAGAAAAGTTTCCGATTGAAATCATTAATATTATAGAAGATCAAAGCCTTGATAGTGATCTGATTTTAATTAAGGCTTCTGGTGAAAAAATTAAAGAAGCTGGAGGAATAGCTTCGGGAATGAGCGGTAGTCCTGTCTATATAGATGATAAGCTTATTGGTGCGATTAGTTATAAATGGCAGGAAGCAGATCACAGGTTTGCCTTAGTTACCCCAATTATAGAAATGCTCAATTTAAAAAAAGAATCAAAAGATGTTTCGTTTTATAATAGTTTGAAGGCAGTCAATACACCAATCATGATTGGTGGATTAACAGGTAGGTCATTTGATCGTTTAAAAAATAATCTAGATATTAAAGATAGTAGATTTATAAGTACCTCAAGTGCTAGTCAACAATCAGTTGAGAATCCTAATTTAGAGGCTGGTAGTGCTTTGGCAGTCCAATTGGTAAGAGGGGATGTAAGCGTTGCTTCGATAGGGACGGTTACTCTAGTAGATAATAATGATGTATATGCTTTTGGACATCCTTTTATGAATAAAGGACAGAGTAATTATTTAATGAGTCAGGCATATATAGATGCGATTATTCCGAGTCGTTCTCAACCTTTTAAAATTGGAAGTCCAATGGATAAACTACTCGGGGTGATTGAAAGCGATAGAAATGCTGGTATTTATGGAAAAGTCAAAAAATTTCCTAATATAATACCTTTAACTGTAAAGGTGGAAGATAAAACATTAGACGTAACTAAAGAAGTAAGAACTCAGATTATTAATGATGAAAAGCTTTTGGGGGAACTTGGTAGTAGTATTATACTCCAAACTATTGACAGTACTTTAGATAGAATCGGTTATGGTACTTCTAATGTGAGTATAGAAATTATGGGCTCTAATTTACCCGATGGAAGAGTTTTAAGGGAGAATATGTATTACAGTAATAATGATATTGCTGTATCTACCTTGTCTGATTATTATAGAATGATGGATTTAATTACTAAAAATCCATTTAAAGAAATAAATATTTTTGATATTAAAGTTAATGTAGAAACCCAAAAGACTCACGATGTGGCTTTAATTCAGGAGGCTGAAGTTCTAAATGAAGAAATATATCCGGGAAGCAAGTTGAAATTAAATGTAGTATTTAGACCTTATCGTTCAGAGGCAATTAGTAGAGAAGTAACAATAGATATTCCAGAAGATATTAATACCGGGCGAGCTACTCTAGCTATTAGTGGAGGCTATACTGGTTTACCTAACCAGAGAGAACCACAAGAAGATTCTGGTAATGATGTAAATCAAGCTGTAATTGAAGGATACAAAAGCTTTGATCAAATGTTAAAAGATTATGTTGAAGCCCCCATGAATAATGAGCTTGTACTGCAAATATATCCTTCATTTATTTCAAGAGATCAAATTAATTCAGCACCGAATAATTTAGAAGAAGATACAGAAGAAGAGGCCGAACAAGAAGCTTCTGAAAGTGAGGAAGCTATTACTTCTGAAAAGCCAGAAGAAAAACCAGAAATTAAAAAATATGTTTATACTGATTATGTATTAGAGGGTACATTAACACTTGATTTTGAGGTGAAAAATATCCCAGAAGACAACGGAGAAAAAAATATGACAGAGGATAGAAAAGAATAAAAGTCATTTAAATTTCCCTGGAAAGCTGGAGGATAAATATGGATTATAGAAATAT
>JAIPEX010000038.1 GCA_021736945.1 Halanaerobiales bacterium
ACTGTGGAGTTCATGATCCTATATATAAAAAAGCAGCACATAAACTTTATTTAGATGGAAATAAGGCAACGGAAATACATAATAATTGTTCAGGCAAACACGCAGCGTTACTTGCTTTATGCAAATATAATGATTGGGACTTAGAAAATTATATAAGTCCTGATCATCCCGTCCAACAATTGATGCTGAAAACCATAAGTGAAATAACTGGAACCAACCAAGACGATATATTTTTAGGGGAAGATGGATGTGGAGTAGTTGTTTTTGGTTTACCAGTTAAGCAAATGGCATATGGATATGCTAGATTAGCTAATTCTGATTCTTTACCACTTGAATACAGAGAAGCGGCAGATAGAATAATTAAAAGCATAAGCGCACATCCTGATATGATAGCTGGAACGGATAGATTTAATTCGGATTTAATAGAAGTTCTCGGTGATAAAGTTACTGGTAAGATGGGTGCTGAAGGTGTCTTTTGTTTTGCTATATTCGATGGTCCTGGAGTGTGTGTCAAAATTGAGGATGGTAATTCACGCGCTGTTCCACCAGTTGTGATAGATGTTTTAAAAAAATTGGAATACATAAAAAAAGATGAACTAGAAAAACTTAAAAAATATGAAAAACCGATAGTTAAAAATCACCATAAGCATGAAGTAGGTTATATTAAATCAATATTAAATTTAAAAAAGGAAGTGGAATAATAGATGATTTTAATCAAGGATGCTAAAATTTTAACCATGGCAGATAAAGAATTTGAAAAGGGATCGATATTAATAAAGGATAACAAAATAGCAAAAATTTCAGAATATATTGAAATTAAAGATGAATATGAAGTGATAGACGCAGAAGGCTGTATTGTAATGCCAGGATTAATAGATGCTCATACTCATTTAGGGATTGAAGAAGATGGAATTGGATGGGAAGGACAAGATGGTAATGAAATGACTGATCCTGTGACTCCCCAACTTAGAGCTATTGATGCGGTCAATCCAGCTGATAATGCAATTAAAGAAGCCCTTAAAAATGGAGTAACTACAATTATGACTGGTCCTGGGAGTGCAAATGTTTTAGGGGGAGAAAGTACAGTAATCAAAACCGCTGGTAATACAATTGATGAAATGGTATTAAAAAATCCGGCTGGTTTAAAAACTGCTTTTGGAGAAAATCCTAAAAGGGTATATAATGAGCAAAATAAATTACCATCTACTCGAATGGGAATTGCAGCAGTCCTTAGAGAAAATCTTATGAAAGCTGAAGATTATATTAAAGAAAAAGAAACAAATGAAAAGGAAGAAAACCATTTTAATAGAGATATAAAAATGGAAAGTTTGGCCAGAGTAATAAAAAAGGAAATACCTTTAAAGGTCCATGCTCATCGAGCTGATGATATCATGACAGCAATTCGAATTGCAAAAGAGTTCGATATTGATATAACTTTAGAACATTGTACAGAAGGTCATAAGGTAGCTAAAGAAATTGCTGAAGCTGATATACCAGCAGTTGTTGGACCTTCTATGACTGGTCGAGTAAAGGTTGAGTTAAGTGACTTAAGTTTTAAAACGGCTGGAGTTTTAGCTGAAGCAGGTGTGAAAGTTGCCTTAATGAGTGACCATCCTGTAATACCCACAAAAAATGCTACAATTTATGCAGCATTAGCGATTAAAGGTGGACTTAGTGAGAAAGAAGCTCTAAAAGCAATTACAATCAATCCCGCTGAAATTTTAAAGATAGATGATAGAGTAGGTAGTATTGAGGAAGGAAAAGATGCAGATTTCGTAATATTCAATGGAAATCCCTTAGATATCAGTACTGATATTATAAAAGTAATAATCAATGGAGAAGTAGTTGAAACAAAAAAGGATGGGAATACATAAAAATGAAATTTGGTAAAATTAAAGATAAATTAAAGTTAAAAACTATTCATGCCGAGGACGGTATTGAAAAGCTAGATGTTAAAACAGCCTGTGGGGCTGATTTAATGAGTGATGTGCTAGCTTTTTCAAATGCAAAATCTATGTTGATAACGGGGTTAACTAATCCTCAAGTGATCAGAACTTCGGAAATGATAGAAATCAAAATCATCATTTTTGTGAGGGGCAAAAAACCATTAAAAGAGACCATTGAATTAGCTAAAGAAAATAATATTTCATTATTTATGACAGATAAACCAATGTTTGAAATATGTGGTAAACTCTATAACTTAGGATTGAAGCCTGAAAAAATGGTCAAAATCGAGTAACTTGGGGGATATAATTTGAAAAGCAAAAAGATCATAGAAGATGGGATAAAAAAAAGAGATTTTGCAAGTGGAGGAGAAGTATCAAGTAAACTAAAAAACAAGTTGCGAAAAATAGGTATTGATAATAAAGATATACGTAGATGTTCGATAATAACCTATGAATTAGAAATGAACTTGATAATTCACTCAGAAGGTGGACAATTAAAAGCTTCTGTAAGTTCAAAAGCGATAACAATAGAAACGAAAGATAAAGGCCCTGGTATAGCGGATATTGATAAAGCTTTAAAGCCCGGTTATTCAACAGCTACAGATGAAATAAGGGAAATGGGTTTTGGAGCCGGGATGGGTTTAAATAATGTGAAAAAATTTTCGGATGAATTAGAGGTTGAAAGCGAACTTGGTGAATATACTAAAGTAAAGGCAATTATAAAATTAAAAAGTTGATTTTTTAAACTTTTTTATTGACTGACATAGGGATATAATAATTTAAGAGCAGGTGTATTCAATGAGCAATAAACATTCTGTATTATTAAAAGAAGATAAATGTGAGGGCTGTACTAATTGTGTTAAAAATTGTCCTACGAAAGCAATTAGGGTCCATCAAGGTAAAGCCACAATTAAAGAAGATCTTTGTATAGACTGTGCTGAATGCATAAGGACTTGTGAATACCATGCAAAATATGCTGAAACTAATGAACTTAAAGAGCTTGAGTTCAACGATTATAATGTTGCACTTTTAGCCCCTAGTTTTTATGGCCAGTTTGATAGCACTTTTGATCCTGAGAGAATTAAAAAAGCAGTTTATAAACTAGGATTTGATGAAGTATGGGATGTTGCCTATGCTGCTGAGGCAATATCACAAAAAACATATCAATTTCTAAATAAAAATGAAGGAGTATACATATCATCTTCCTGTCCGGTCATAGTTAGACTTATTAGCTTATTATACCCAGAATTATTAGATAATATTGTTCCTTTTAATTCCCCTGTGGATTTAATGGCGGACTATGTAAAAGAAAGGTTATCAATACCGACCTCAGAAGAATATGGGATGTATTTTATTACCCCATGCCCAGCTAAAGTTACTGCTATCAAAAATCCTTTAGGAAGAGAAGATTCCAGTTTGACTGGAGCAATTTCTGTAGACAAGGTTTATCCCAAATTATTAGACTTGATAAAAAATGATGATGAATTAAAAAATATTGAATTAAAACAAGATTATCAACCTTATTTGGGAATTTCTTGGGGGCAAAGTGGTGGCGAAAATGATATTTTAAATAATGAAGGTATAATAGAAACACTTTCGGTCTCAGGTATTCATAATATAAAGAAAGTGTTAGAAGAATTAACCAGAGGTAATATCAAAGGAATAAGGTATTTGGAATTAGTTGCTTGCCCTACAGGCTGTGTAGGGGGAATTTTTAATGTTAATAATCCTTTTCAGGCTAAATATAATATAAAAACTAATATTAGAGAGTATTCTGATTTTATAGAACAAGATATTAAAGAATTCAATTTCAAACTCGATGAAAAGATAAAAGAAATTGGTGCTGAAAAACTAGATGAAGACTTTGTCAAAGCAATGGATAAATTAGAACAGTTAGAAGAAGAAATAGAGAATCTTCCTGGACTTGATTGTGCTGCTTGCGGTGCTCCTGATTGTGAGACTTTTGCAGAGGATGTTGTGAATGGATTAGCTAAGCGCTCAGATTGTATATTTGTTTTACGAAAAGAGATAGGTGATTTAGCAGACCAGCTATCATTTTTAACCCATGAATTGCCGCCAGTAATGAATAGTGAAGATAATAAAAACGATGAAAATGATCAATAATGGGGTGAAATAATGGTTTTAAAAGACCTTCTTGAAAAACTTAATTTAACAATTTTAAATGAGGCAGATTTATCCAGGGAAGTTAACGGCTGCTATATTGGTGATTTATTGAGTAATGTAATGGCAAATGCCAAAGAGAATCAAATTTGGTTAACTATCCAAGGGCATCAAAATATTATAGCTGTTTCATTATTAGCTGAAGTTTCTGCAGTTATTGTTGTTGAAAATTCGGAGGTAGATGAGAAATCAATCAAAAGAGCTGAAGAAAAAGGGGTTAATTTATTAAAATCAGAATTAACTGCTTATAAATTAGCAAAAAGATTAGCAGAACTAGGCGTCTAAAATGGGAAAATTATTATTAGACCTACATATCCATTCAGTATTATCTCCTTGTGCTGATATAATGATGACTCCAGGAAATATTATTAAAAAAGCAATAGAAAAAAATATTGATATAATATCTATTACAGACCATAATTCGATTAAAAATGTAAAAAGCGCTTTAAAAATATCAAAAAATAAGAAGATTAAAATAATACCGGGAATAGAAGTCCAAAGTAAAGAGGATATCCATCTATTAAGTTATTTCGAAAACTTTAAAAACTTAAATTCTTATTATGAACTAGTATATGAAAAACTAAGTAACATCAAAAACGATGAAGAAAAATTTGGACATCAAATTATTGTTGATAAAAATGATAAGTTTGTAGGTAAAGAAGATAAATTATTAATGAATTCTACAAATTACAGCCTCAATGAATTAGTCAATTTAACTAATAGATTTAATGGAATACCAGTACCCTCTCATGCCGATAGAAGTTTTGGTCTTATTAAAAATTTGGGGTTTATACCTGAAGAACTAAATATTAAATATATAGAATTAAATTTTAATAAAACTATACTTCAATATTATAAGCAATATCCATATTTAAAAAACTTTCATTTAATTAATAATTCGGATAGTCATTTTCTTAATCAAATTGAGCCCAAAATTAAAATTAATTTAACAAAAAAACCCACAACCAAAAATATTTTTAAACAAATTAATCGGGAACAACCTAAAAACTATATAATTACCAAATGAATTTTAGTTAAAGTATTGACAAAGTGAAATTATTCACTTATAATTATTCTGTGAATATTTCATTAGTGAAAGAATATTTATAAATCAGATAGGAGGTAAAGTTTATGCCGTGCAGTTGTGAAGAAAACAAATTGGATAAGTATTTAGAACCATTAAATAAAATTTTCGACAAATATACGAAAGATGAAAAGTATTTAATTCCAATTTTACAGGATGCTCAGGATGAATATGGATATTTACCTGAAGAGGTTTTAAAAGAAATAGCCTGTAAATTAGATTTATCTTTAAGTCAGGTTTTTGGGGTGGTGACATTCTATTCTCAATTCCACCTAGAACCAAGAGGTGAAAATATTATTAGAGTTTGTACTGGTACTGCTTGTCATGTTAGAGGGGGAGCTGAAGTTCTAGATCAATTAAAGCAAGAACTGAATATCGATAGTGGTGAAACTACTGAAGATCTCGAATTCACTTTAGAAACTGTCGCTTGTATAGGTGCTTGTGGTTTGGCGCCAGTAATTATGATTAATGATGATACTTATGGTAGAATGAATTCGAAAAAAGTACCCGAAGTATTGGCCAATTATCAGAAATAATGAAAGAATTAGCATTACATGTTCTTGATATTGCTGAAAATTCAATATCAGCAGATGCTGATAATATATCAATAGAAATTAATGAAAATACTAAAAAGAATATTATTACTATAATTATTGAAGATGATGGCAAAGGCATTAAAAAGGATAAATTAAAAAGTATAACAGATCCTTTTGTAACAAGTAGGAAGACCAGACCAGTAGGGTTAGGATTATCATTATTTAAAGCTGCTGCCAAAAGGTGTGAGGGTAGTTTTAATATTGAATCGAGTAATAAAGGAACAAAAGTAAAAGCAGTATTTAAGAGGGATCATATTGATCGGGCTCCCTTAGGTAATATAACTCAGACTTTAATTTCTATTCTTTTATGGGATAAAAACATTGAGTTAAAATATATACATACATATAATAATAAGCAATTTATATTTGATATAAAAGATATCAAAAGGCAATTAGAAGGAGTAAATATAACAGATAGTAAGATAATAAACTGGTTAAAAGATTATTTAAATGAAAACATAAGTGAAATTCGCGGAGGTGAATTTAATTGAAATCATTAGAAGATCTTAGAGAGATGCGTAAAAAAGTAGAAAAAGAAATGCAGACTCGTAAAAATACAAATAAGCCAAAAGTGATTATAGGGATGGGTACTTGTGGTATAGCAGCAGGTGCAAGAGATATTTTACAAGCTGTAATGGAAGAAATGGATAAGAGAGATTTAGATATTGAAGTAACTCAAACCGGTTGTATAGGAATGTGTGAAAAAGAACCATTAATGGATGTAAAACTACCTGGGAAAGATAGAATTACTTATGGTAATTTAGATAAAGAAGATGTTAAAAGGATAATTGTTAACCATGTGATAAATGGTAATGTAGTCGATGAACTTGTTATAGCAAGATTAGAAGAATAATTTAAAGGAGGTTTATTACAATTGAAGGATACAATATATAGATCCCATGTTTTGATTTGTACCGGAACTGGTTGTGTGTCATCAGGTGCTAAAAATATAAAACATGAATTACAAGATGAATTAGCGGATAATGATTTAAAAAACGAAATAAAAATTGTAGAAACTGGTTGTCATGGATTTTGTGAAAAAGGTCCGATAATGGTTGTATACCCTGAAGGAGTTTTCTATTGTCAGGTTAAAGAAGAAGATGTGCCGGAAATAGTGGAAGAACATCTTCTTAAAGGTAGAATTGTCGAAAGATTATTATTTAAAGAACCAATGACAGAAGAGAGTATACCTTCATATAAGGATATTGATTTCTATAAAAAACAACACAGAATTGCTTTAGCAAACTGTGGGAAGATTAATCCGGAAAGTATAAATGAATACATAGCAAATGGCGGTTATGAAGCTGCTGGTAAAGCATTAACGAAAATGACCCCAGAAGAAATAATAAAAGAAGTAAAAGATGCCGGTCTCCGCGGACGTGGTGGTGGAGGTTTTCCCACTGGTTTAAAATGGCAGTTTGCTTTTGATAATGAAAGTGATAAAAAATATGTAATATGTAATGCTGATGAAGGAGACCCCGGTGCATTTATGGATCGTAGTGTTTTAGAAGGAGATCCTCACCGAATCATTGAAGGTATGTTAATTAATGCGTATGCAATTGGTGCTGATGAAGGTTATGTATATGTAAGAGCCGAATACCCGCTTGCCATTGATCGCTTACAAAAAGCTATAGATGCGGCAAAAGAAATTGGGTTACTAGGTGAAGATATATTTGGTTCGGGCTTTAATTTTGATTTGCATATCAAAAAGGGAGCTGGGGCATTCGTATGTGGTGAAGAAACAGCTCTAATGGCTTCAATAGAAGGAAAAAGAGGAATGCCCAACCCTAGACCACCATATCCTGCAGAAAAGGGCTTATGGGGCAAACCAACTAATATAAACAATGTAGAAACATTGGCAAATGTACCATATATTATAAACGAAGGTTCAGAAGTGTTTTCTTCAATTGGAACTGAAAACAGTAAAGGTACCAAAGTATTTGCTTTGACTGGGAAAATAAAAAATACTGGTCTTGTTGAAGTACCAATGGGTACTACTCTTAAAGAAGTAGTATTTGATATTGGTGGCGGACTAACTGATGATAAAGATTTCAAAGCTATTCAAACTGGTGGACCATCAGGTGGATGTATTCCTGAAGACTATCTTGATTTACCTATCGATTATGATTCTTTAATAGAAGTAGGAGCTATGATGGGTTCTGGTGGTATGGTTGTAATGGATGATAGCACCTGCATGGTAGATGTTGCTCGTTTCTTTTTATCCTTTACTCAAAGTGAATCTTGTGGTAAATGCACTCCTTGTAGAGAGGGAACCAAAAGGATGCTAGAAATACTAAATAGAATTTGTGATGGTGAAGGTAAAGATGGAGACATTCGATTATTAGAACAGCTAGGAGAGCATATAAAAGATACTGCCCTTTGTGGTTTGGGACAAACAGCTCCTAATCCTGTTTTAAGTACACTACAATATTTTAGAAACGAATATGAAGCACATATTTATGATAATAAGTGTCCAGCTGGAGTTTGTGAAGAATTAGCTGCAGCATTTACTATAAATATTGATAGCTGTATTGGTTGTGGACAATGTGTAAAAGTTTGTCCAGTTGATGCAATAAACAAGGGTGATGGAAAATATTATGTAATTGATGAAGAGGTTTGTATATCTTGTGGAGCTTGTGCTAAAAAATGTCCGGTTGACGCCATATCTCAAGGTTAATCCGATAAAAGGAGGTTAAATTTCAAATGGAAAAAGTAACTTTAACTATAGATGAACAACAAGTAGAAGTTGAAAAAGGAACCACAGTACTTGAAGCAGCTAAAGAAGTTGGGATTGATATACCTTCCTTATGTTATCATCCTGATTTAACATTACATGGGGCTTGCCGAGTCTGTGTTGTTGAAAATTTAGAAAACGAAGCATTAATGGCATCTTGTGTTTCCCCCGTTAGAGACGGAATGGAAGTTAGTACAAGAAGTATGAAGGCTAGAAGAGCAAGAAGAAGAAATGTTGAACTTCTTTTAGCTAATCATCCTAATGACTGTTTAGGTTGTGACCGAAATGGAACTTGTGAATTACAGAATATTACTCATAGTCTTGGAATAACCAGAGAGGATATTGAAGAAATTTCTGGTGAGGTGCGTGAAGTTCCAAAAGATGATACTGGACCTGCCTTGAAGAGAGATCCTAATAAATGTATATTATGTGGTCGTTGTGTAAGAGTTTGTGAAGAAGTTCAAGGTGTTTCAGCACTTCAATTTAGTAATAGGGGTTTTGATTCCATTGTTACAACGGCTTTTGACTTACCGCAAAGTGAAATAAATTGTGCTAATTGTGGTCAGTGTGCTACAGTTTGTCCCGTTGGCGCAATAACAGAGGTCAGTGAAATTCAAAAGGTATGGAATGCTCTAGAGGATGAAGATGTTCATGTAATAGCCCAAACAGCTCCTTCTATCCAGGCTACTATTGGTGAAGAATTTGGCTATGAACCAGGTACAGTTGTAACCGGAGAACTAGTTTCAGCTTTAAGAAAGTTAGGATTTGACAGTGTATTTTCTACAGAATTCACTGCTGATTTAACAATTTTAGAAGAGGGAACTGAATTTTTGGAAAGATTAACAGAAAACAAAAATTTACCGCATATTACTTCTTGTTGCCCTGGGTGGGTGAAATATGCCGAACATAATTATTCCGATTTATTGAATCATTTATCAACGGCAAAATCACCTCAACAGATGTTCTCAGCATTATCAAAAACATATTATGCAGAAAATACTGATATAGATCCAAAAGATATTTATACAGTTTCAATTATGCCTTGTACAGCGAAGAAATTTGAAAAAGACAGAGAAGAGATAAATGCTAGTAACCTTAAAGATACTGATGCTGTTTTAACTACCAGAGAATTAGCAAGAATGATTAAAGAGGTAGGGGTACAGTTTGAAAACTTAAATAAAGAAGATTATGATGAATTAATGGGTAAACATACTGGAGCCGGAACTATTTTTGGCACAACCGGTGGAGTAGCAGAAGCAGCAGTTAGAACTGTAAAAGAAAAACTAACTGGTGAAGAGTTAGAAAGATTAAATTTAGGTTTTAAAGGAATAAATGAAGCTGAAGTTGAAATTGGAGATAAAACTATAAAAGTTGCGATAGCTAATGGATTAAGAAATGCAGAGAGATTGCTGGACGAAGTACGGGCTGGTGAGTCTGAATATCACTTTATAGAAGTTATGGCTTGTCCACATGGTTGTGTTGGTGGTGGAGGGCAACCTCTTCCAATTAATGAAAAACATAAACAACTTAGAAGTGAAGGACTTTCTAATACCGATGAAAGTAGTGTGGTAAGGAAATCACATGAAAATCCAATGATTAAAAGATTATATGAAGAGTATCTTGGAGAACCAAATAGTGAACGAGCCCATGAATTACTGCATACCACCTTTATAGAAAGACCAAAAAATTAATATAAAAAGTTAAATTACAACCCCCATCTCTCAAATCAGAGGTGGGGGTTTCTTGATTTAAAGGGAATACTGAAGTATAATGTTAATAGTTAATAATATCTTAAAACGATTGTAAATAAGGAAGTGAAATAGTTTGGAATTCCGAAGTAATAAACCTGAAGAAACTAAAAATTTAGGAATAAAATTAGCTGATATAATAAAAAATAATAATAATTATTTTTCCCAAATAATACTATTAACAGGAGATTTAGGGGCAGGGAAAACTGTATTTGCAAAGGGATTAGCAGAGGGATTAGAGTTGGATGTTAATATAACTAGCCCGACTTTTAATCTTATCAACGAATATGAAGGACACCCCGGCCTTATTCATATGGATTTTTACCGCTTAGATAAAAAAGAGGAACTTATCCAAATTGGTTTTGAAGAATATTTAAATATGGAGGCTGTAAAAGCGATCGAATGGCCTCAACTTGCTTTTGATTATTTAGGCGATGAATTTATATTTATTAAAATAACCAATTTAAATGAAAATGAAAGAGAAATAATTATAGAGGCTGAGGGTAAAAAAAGCCAAAATATTCTTAAAGGACTGAATAAATATGGTAATACTTGGGATTGATACTAGTTCAGACATTTGTTCAGTGGGTTTAAGTCAAGAAAAAGATTTCCTGGGTGAAATAAATATAAAATTAAAAAGAAGACATAGTGAAAGATTGTTACCAATTATTAAAAATTTGCTTTCTGAAACCGGGTTAGAGATTCAAGAAGTTGATGGAGTAGCAGTTACAGATGGACCAGGTTCATTTACAGGACTAAGGATTGGATTAAGTACTGTACAAGCTTTTAAAAAGGCCCTTGAAATTCCTGTTTATTCTGTATCTACCTTAGAGTATATGGCATATTCAATTGCTCAACATTATGAAAATAGTATTTTGATTCCAACAATGGATGCTCGTAATAAAAGAGTATATACTGCAGTATTTAGTAGAGAAAAAAATCAAGCTGATATTAAAAGAATTGAAAAAGATAAGGCAGTTAAAGTTGAAAAACTATTAAGTAATATAAAAAAGTATAATAATAAAAGAAAAATTATATTCGGATCTGGCACAGATCAATATTTTAAAATGATGCAGAAAGCAAATTTAGATAATACAACCTTGCTTTACAAAACTAGAAATTTTGGTGGATATAATTTAGCTACTTTAGGCTATAAATATATTAAACAGGGTAAAAATACTGATTATAAAGATCTAACACCTACTTATTTAAAAAAGCCTCAGGCACGGATCAATTGGGAAAAAAAATATTTGCAGGGGGATAAGAATGCAGATAAGTCTTGATGTTATGAAAGAGAATGATATACAAAAAGTTTTAAAAATTGAAAGAGAGGCTTTTTCTAATCCCTGGAATGTTAAATTTTTCAAGGAAGAATTAAGACATAATGCTTTCGCCCTTTATTTAAAAGCTCAAATAGAAGGGGAAATTATAGGTTATGTAGGTTGTTGGTTTAAAAATCATGCCAATGAAGTACATATTGTTAATTTGGCTGTAAAAAAAGAATTTAGAAGAAAAGGGATCGGAACATATTTAATAAAAGAAATTATTGACATGTCAAAAAACTTACAAACTGATTTTGTAACCCTTGAAGTTAGGGTAACTAATAAAGCAGCCATTAAATTATATCAAGAGCTAGGATTTAAAAAAGCAGGTTTAACCCCCCATTATTACTTAGATAATGATGAGGACGCCTTATTGATGAAAAAGGAGATTAGATATAATGAAGGATAATATAAAAATATTAGCTATAGAAACTTCTTGTGATGAAACTGCAGCAGCAATTAGTAAAAACGGATTAAACATTTTGTCAAGTGTTGTATCATCTCAAGTAGACTGGCATCGAAAATATGGAGGAGTAGTTCCAGAAATTGCTTCTCGTAAACACATGGAATTCATAAATCCAGTTGTAGAAGAAACACTTAAGGAGGCTAGACTTCAGTTAAAGGAAGTTGATGCAATAGCTGCTACCTATGGCCCAGGATTAGTAGGTTCATTATTAGTTGGGCTAACTTATGCTAAAGCATTAGCATTAGCTTTAAATAAACCTTTTATAGGAGTTAATCATATAGCAGGTCATATTTATGCCAACTTCATTTCAAAACAAGATATTAAAACACCTGTAGTTTGTCTGACTGTATCAGGTGGTCATACTGATTTATTATATTTTAAAGAGTATGGAGAATACGAAATATTAGGAAGAACAAAAGATGATGCAGCGGGAGAGGCTTTTGATAAAATAGCAAGATATTTAGGTTTAGGGTATCCTGGAGGCCCTATTATTGAAAAAAAGGCTAAAAAAGGTAGAGAAGATGCCATAGATTTTCCGCGTCCTTTTTTAGATAAACCAAATTATGATTTTAGTTTTAGTGGTTTAAAAACTGCTGTAATCAACTATATCCATAATAAAAAGCAAAAAGGTGAAAAGCTTAATATAAATGATATAGCTGCTAGTTTTCAAAAAGCAGTAATTGATATACTGACTATTAAAACTACTAAAGCTGCGTTAAATAAAGGTGTAAATAGTGTAATATTATCTGGTGGAGTTGCAGCTAATGAAAGGTTTAAAGAAGTTCTAGAAGAAAAATTAAGTGAACACGATATTCCATTATATTATCCTGATTTAGAGCTATGTACTGATAATGCTGCAATGATAAGTACAGTGGCATATTATCAGTATAAGAAAAATGAATTTGCAGAACTAGATTTAAATGCTGACCCTAATTTGAAATTATAGGTGATTAAAATGCAGGAAAATAAAAAAGTATATTATTTATATAAAAGCGTACAGGAGGATAACATTTTACCTATTACTTCAAAATGTGATCTCTCCTGTATTTTTTGTAGCCATAAACAAAATCCGCCTGGAGTAGAGACCATAAGTTTTGGAAATTTAAGTTTACAGAAGATTGATGATCTTATTAATTATTTAGACCCTGATAAACCTATAATCATAGGTGAATCAGCTACAAAAATAATAGAAGGGGAACCATTAGTTCATCCCGAATTTAAAAAAATTATTAAAATAATAAGAGGAAAATATGATGATACAAAAATAAAAATCACTACTAATGCTAATCATCTTAATCAAGAAATGTTAAATTTTTTGAATAATTTTGATGATATAGTCTTGAATATTTCTATTAATTATATCGATCCTAAACTCAGAAAAAATGTGATGGGTAAAAATTGTCATGTTGATATTCTTAAAACACTTAAATATCTCAAAAAAACCACTATCGATTATCATTTTAGTATGGTAGCATTACCCCAGTTATTTGGAATAGAAAAAATTGAAAGTGAAATAAGTGAGATGGTGAATTATGACCCCTTAAGCATACGAGTATTTATGCCTGGTTATACTGAAAATACTAGTGAAAAATTAAAATTTGATTTTAATGAAATATATGATAGTTTACAAGCGCTAGTTCACAATTTAAATTTAAAACAAGAAATTCCTATTCTTCTAGAACCACCTAAATTAGAAAACTTAAAGAAAAAAATTATTGGTGTTATTAAAAATAGTCCTGCTGATAAAGCAGGAATAAAATATTTAGATGAAATACAAACAATTAATAACAAAAAAGTAATAAGTAGGGTTGAGGCTTTTAATTTAATAAAAAAATTAAAAAATCCTATAGTAGAGATAAAAAGGAATAATAATTTATTAAACAAGGAAATTATAAAAAAGAGTGGTAAAGATTCTGGGTTAATTTTAAATTATGATTTATCTCAAAAAAGAATAAATGAAATAGAAAGAACTATTCTTGCAAACAAAAATAAAGATATATTATTTTTAACTTCAGAATTAGGATATAAACTTGTCAACTATATAGTCAATTACCATCTGCAATTCAAAAAACAAAACAATCTAAAAGTAGATCAAGTTATTAATACATATATGAAAGGTTCAATTATTTCTGCTGGATTATTAACTAATCAAGATATTAAAAATTATTTAAATAATTTTGATAATTCATCATTTGAACTATTAATTTTACCTTCTATTATGTATGATATATTTAATAATGATTTGAGTGGTTTTAGTTATAAAAACATAGAAAAAGAGTATAATTTAACCGTTAAATTGGTATAATGAATTATAGAGTATATGGGAGAAAAAGCGAATATAATAGAGCATTAGTTAATTAATATGCCTTAAAAAGTTATAAGTATGTATAAATACGGTTGATTTTAATTTAATACTTAGATATTATTAATACAGTAATTATTAGCACTCAACTCAAATGAGTGCTAATAACAAGTGCTAAATATATATTATATATAAAATTAAAGGGGGTACATTAAATGAGTGTTAAGCCATTAGGAGACAGAGTAGCAGTAAAATTAGTAGAAAGAGAAGAAAAGACTGAAGGGGGTATTGTAATACCCGATACAGCCAAGAAAGAAAAACCACAGACAGGTGAAGTTTTTGAAGTTGGACGCGGATGTTATGAAGATGAAGAACCTGAAATAGCTAAAGGAGATATGGTTGTATTTGATAAATTTGCCGGAACTGAAGTAACTGTAGATGGTACAGAATTTAAAATAGTTAATGTTGAAGATATTGTAGCAGTAATTGGTTAATTTAAAAGTTATAACAAACTAAGGAGGGTTTATAAGTAATGGCTAAAGATATTAAGTTTAGTGAAGAAGGACGTCGTAAGCTTAAAAAAGGTGTAGAAAAACTAGCAAATTCAGTTAAGGTAACATTAGGACCTAAAGGTAGAAATGTACTTTTAGAACAAAGTTTTGGTGCTCCTACTATTACTAATGATGGTGTTAGTATAGCAAAGGAGATAGAAGTTAAAGATCGTTATGAAAACATGGGAGTTCAAGCAGTCAAAGAAGTTGCTACAAAAACTAATGATGTAGCAGGTGATGGTACAACCACTGCTACTGTATTAGCTGAAGCAATATTTAATGAAGGTTTAAAAAATGTTACAGCTGGTGCAAACCCAATGCTATTAAAAAGAGGTATTGCAAAAGCTGTTGAAAAGCTAACTGAAGAAATTGCTTCCATTTCAACTCCAGTAGAAGGCAGAGAAGAAGTATCACAAATTGCTTCAATTTCTGCTGGTAATGATGAAGAAGTTGGAGATTTAATTGCAGAAGCAATGGAAAGAGTTGGGCAAGATGGTGTAATTTCAGTAGAAGAATCAAAAAGTATGGGTACTTCCTTAGAAGTTGTGGAAGGAATGCAGTTTGATAAAGGTTATTTATCCCCTTACATGGTTACTGATACTGAAAAAATGGAAGCTTCTTTAGAAGATCCATATATATTAATTACAGATAAGAAAATTTCAAGTATTCAAGATATACTTCCTCTATTAGAAAAAGTTGCTGAAACTGGAAAAGCTCTTCTCATTATTGCTGAAGAGGTTGAAGGTGAAGCACTAGCTACTCTTGTAGTTAATAAAATTAGAGGAACTTTTGATTGTGTATCTGTAAAAGCACCTGGTTTTGGAGATAGAAGAAAGCAAATGTTAGAAGATATTGCTGTTCTTACAGGTGGCCGTGTAATTACTGAAGATCTCGGCTTAAAATTAGAAAACGCTGAAATTTCTGATCTAGGTCGTGCTCACAAGGTAACTATTACTAAAGATGATACAACAATTGTTGAAGGTGAAGGAAACAAAGAAGATATAAAAGAAAGAATTAATCAACTAAAACGTCAAATTGAAAATAGTGACTCTGATTTTGATAAAGAAAAATTACAAGAAAGACTAGCTAAATTAGCTGGTGGTGTGGCAGTAATCAGTGTAGGTGCTGCTACAGAAACAGAATTAAAAGAAAAACAACACAGAATTGAAGATGCTCTATCAGCTACTAGAGCTGCTGTTGAAGAAGGACTAGTATCTGGTGGTGGCATAACTTATCTAAACGCGATGAGCGTATTAGATGATTTAAATCTTGAAGGCGATGAAGCTACAGGTGTAGATATAGTTAGAAGATCCTTATCTGCTCCAATGCGCTTAATTGCTAATAATGCTGGATATGAAGGTTCAGTAGTTGTTGAAAAGATCAAAGAATTAGACCCTGGAATGGGCTTTAATGCAATGACTGGTGAATATGTAAATATGATTAAAGCTGGTATTGTAGATCCTGCAAAAGTAACTCGTTCAGCTATACAAAATGCTGCAAGTGCTGCTGCAATGTTACTAACAACAGAAGCCCTTGTTGCCGATACATCTGATGACGATGATGATGACAATGGTGGCGGCCAAGCACCCGGTGGAATGCCCGGTGGAATGGGCGGAATGGGTGGAATGCCCGGTATGATGTAAGTTGAACTAAATATAGACTATCATAAGTGGTATACCTTAGTCGGTATACCACTTTTTTTATTTACATTTCCCATTTTTTGCTTTATAATAGAGTCTGTGATTCAATAAACTTTGAAAGGAGTTTGTTATGGTTGAAAATAAAATATTAATCCTTGACTTTGGTGGTCAATACAGTCAATTAATTGCCAGAAGAATTAGAGAATTTAATATTTACTCCTTAATAAAATCATATAAAATTACAAGTGAAGAAATTAAAGAAATAAATCCAGCTGGAATTATTTTTTCTGGAGGCCCTAATAGTGTAACTAATGATGATGCCCCCACAATAGATCCTGAAATTTTAAATTTAGATATACCAATTTTAGGTATCTGTTATGGAATGCAGTTAATGGCTTCAATGATGCCAGGTGGGATAGTTAAAAAAGCTAACCAGGGCGAATATGGAAAGGCCAAATTGAATATTAGTGAAAATATTGGAATCTTGAAAGATATTGAGAACAATACTCAGGTCTGGATGAGTCATGGTGACCAAGTTGTAAAATTACCAAATGGTTTTAAAAAGATTGCCCATACTGAGGTAACTGATGTTGCTGTTATGTCTAATCAAGAGAAGAAATTTTATGGTGTTCAATTTCATCCAGAAGTTTTACATACTTTAAAAGGGAAGGAAATATTACATAATTTTCTTTTTAGAGAATGTAAAGCTAAAGCCGATTGGACAATGGCTGATTATATTAATGAAGAGGTTGAAAAAATAAGAGATGAAGTGAAAGATGAACAAGTAATTTGTGGACTTTCAGGTGGAGTTGATTCCTCTGTTGCTTCTGCTATGGTATATAAAGCTATCAAAGATCAGTTAACCTGTATTTTTGTAGATCATGGTTTACTTAGAAAAGGAGAAGCACAGGAAGTTAAAAGGACATTTGATGAAGAATTTAATATTCCGTTGGTTTATGTTGATGCCAAGGATAGATTTCTCAAAAAGTTAAAAGGTGTTTCTGATCCTGAAAAGAAAAGGAAAATTATTGGTGAAGAATTTATCCGTGTATTTGAAGAAGAAGCTTCTAAAATTAAAAATGCCGGCTATTTAGTTCAGGGTACTATCTATTCTGATGTCATTGAAAGTGGTAATGAACATGCTGCTACTATTAAAAGTCATCACAATGTCGGTGGATTGCCGGAAGAGATGAATTTTAAGTTAATTGAACCATTAAGAAAATTATTTAAAGATGAAGTGAGAAAAATAGGGGAAGTTTTGGGATTACCAGAAGAAATTGTCTGGAGACAACCCTTTCCAGGTCCAGGTTTGGCAATTAGAATTATTGGAGAAATAGATAATAAAAAACTCTCAATTTTAAAAGATGCGGATGCAATTTTGAGAGAAGAAATAAAAGAAGCCGGATTAAGAAGAGAAATATGGCAATCATTTGCAGTTTTGCCTGATTTAAGAAGTGTTGGAGTAATGGGAGATGATAGGACATATGGTTATCCTATAATTCTAAGAGCAGTAAAAAGTGATGATGCTATGACTGCTGATTGGGCTCAACTACCGTATGATCTTTTAGAAACAATTTCTAATAGAATTGTCAATGAAGTCAAAGAAGTAAATAGAGTGGTTTATGATATTACTTCAAAACCACCAGGAACAATAGAATGGGAATAGGAGTGTAGTAATTAATGAGTAAAAACAGTTATGATGTAATTGTAGTTGGAACTGGTCCTACAGGTATATTTACAGTGTTAGAGTTACTAAAAAAAGAGGCTGATTTAGATATTTTGATGTTAGAAAAAGGGAAAGATATATCAAAAAGAGAGTGTCCAATGAAAGAAAATCCAGGCATGGGTTGTCTTAATTGTGACAGCTGTTCAGTCGTTTCAGGTTGGGGAGGAGCTGGTGCTTTTAGTGATGGTAAACTATCTTTATCACCTAAAATAGGTGGTCATTTGGAAGAATATATTGGTTTGGATAGATTAAAAAAATTAATAAGTTATACAGATCAAATATATTTAGATTTTGGAGCACCGGATAGAATTTTTGGTGCGGATAATTCCAAAATAGATGAAATAAAAACTAAAGCTATAAAAGCACAATTAAAATTTATACCAGCCAAACTAAGACACCTTGGTACCGGACATACCAAAACTGTTTTAACCAATATGAAAGAGTACATAGAAAGTAATGGTGTAGATATTAAATTTAAAACCAATGTAATAGAATTTATTCTAGAAGATAATAAGATCACCGGAGTGAAAACTGCTGAGGGAGATATATATCAAGGTGAAAATATTATTACTGCTCCGGGCCGAGAAAATGCTTCTTGGTTAAGTTCTCTAGCCCCTGAATTAGGTATAGAGACTAGTATTAATCCTGTTGATATTGGTGTAAGGGTAGAAACCTCAGCTGTAATTGCAGAAGAACTTACAGAAAATCTATATGAATCTAAATTAATATATCAAACACCCACTTTTGATGACAAAGTTAGAACATTTTGTATGTCACCTTATGGAGAAGTTGTAAATGAAAATAATCAGGGTTTAATTACAGTAAATGGTCATAGTCATGCTGACATTAAAACCGAAAATACTAATTTTGCATTACTAGTTAGTAAAACGTTTACTGAGCCTTTTCATGAACCAACTACTTATGGTAAAAACATAGCCAAATTGGCTAACTTATTAGGTGGTGGCGTTCTTGTGCAAAGGTTAGGTGATTTATTAGATGGTCATCGTTCAACCCCAGTTCGTATAGATCGTGGAATTATTGAACCTACTTTAAAAGAAGCAACCCCTGGAGATTTAAGTTTGGTATTTCCCTATAGACATTTAAAAGGTATTATTGAAATGCTAGAAGCATTAGATGAACTTGCTCCTGGCTTATATTCAAGGGATACTTTATTATATGGAGTGGAAGTTAAATTTTATTCCAATAGAATTGATGTAAATGAAAACATGGAAACTGAAATAGAAAATTTATATACTGGAGGAGATGGAGCTGGAATCACTAGAGGATTAATGCAGGCTTCTGTTTCTGGTGTGGTTATAGCTAGAGACATTCTTTCGGAGGAATAAGAAATGTTTCCTTGCAGTAATTTAAGCGAGAATAAAAATATATCAAAAGGATTACACTTAATTTATGAAAAACTTTATTTGAAATTTGGACCCCAGGATTGGTGGCCGGCTGATAGTAAATTAGAAATCATAATTGGAGCTATATTAACACAGGCTGTTAGTTGGTCTAATGTTGAAATGGCGATTAGTAATTTAAAAGATGAAAAGTTACTAGATATTAAAAAATTACATCAAATTAATGAAAATAGACTTGCTAAATTGATAAAACCTTCAGGATATTATAATATGAAAGCAAAGAAACTAAAATCATTTATTGATGTTATCGTAAATGAATACAATTCAAATTTAGATGCTTTTGGTAAAGGGAAGCCGGAACAAAAAAGAAAAGAATTATTAGAAATATATGGAATAGGTCCAGAAACAGCAGATTCGATATTATTATATGCTTATCAAAAACCAGTGTTTGTTATAGATACTTACACGAAAAGAATCTTATCAAGAACAGGTTATATTAAGAAAAATATATCTTATGAGAAATTACAAGCAATAATAGAAAACAACATAGAAACTAATCAAGAATTATTTAATGAATACCATGCCTTACTGGTTAAGCTTGCGAAGGAAAATTGTTGGAAGAGCTCCCCTTTATGTGAAGAATGTCCACTTAATAAACATTATGAGGAGGAGAAATATGCTTACTGTTAATACAGAACAAATGAAGGGTAAAGAAATTGATGAAGTTTTAGGTTTAGTTAGGGGTAATACTATTCGGGCACGCCATTTAGGTAATGATATAGTAGCAGGACTACGTAATCTTGTAGGCGGAGAAGTTAAAGAGTATACCCAGATGATAAGTGAAGCCCGCGAAGAAGCCTTATTGCGTATGGAAGAAGAAGCAGAAAAAATGGGAGCTGATGCTGTGGTCAATGTAAGATTTA
The DNA here is from genome assembly GCA_021736945.1 of Halanaerobiales bacterium. Classification (GTDB taxonomy): domain Bacteria; phylum Bacillota; class Halanaerobiia; order Halanaerobiales; family M55B127; genus M55B127. The sequence goes on from JAIPEX010000038.1 coordinate 20,581, forward strand.
CTACTTCTCAGGTAATGGGGGGAGCAGCTGAAATTTTAGCATATGGTACTGCAGTAAAATTTAAATAAAGATAAATAAGCCGGGTTTAAAACCCGGTTTTTACTATTTATAAGATTTGTTATAACTTAAGGGGGATAAAAATGAGATGGGATTTAGATGCATTATATTCAGGATTTGATTCAAAAAAATTTAAGGATGATAAAATAAAATTTGAAGGTTTGATAGAAAAGATTGATAATTTTGAGTTTGAAAAAGATGGTAATGCGATAAAAAAGACTGAAAAATTCATAAATTTAATAAAGGAATACT
>JAIPEX010000039.1 GCA_021736945.1 Halanaerobiales bacterium
GGAGCAGATGGAGTAGATTACAGTAATACAGCCGAAAAACAGATCAAGACCTTTACAGAACAAGGTTATGATGAATTACCAATCTGTATGGCAAAGACACAAAATTCAATATCAGACAAACCAGAACTAAAAGGAAGACCTAGTAATTTTAGGGTTTCAGTATCAAAGGTAACCCTTTCAGCAGGGGCAGGATTTTTAGTACCATCAACCGGTCCTGTCTTGAAGATGCCTGGATTACCGAAGAGACCTTCGGCTGAAGACATTGATATTGATGAAAATGGTAAAATTACAGGCTTGTTTTAATTTAAATTTAGATTAAAGTAAAGAGGGTAGTGATTATTCTGCCCTCTTTTTTATATTTTGTATTAGTTCAATGATAATTATCTCTTGACAAATGGCTTAAAATATATTAGTATAAATAAGTGTTGAAACGTTGATATAGTACTATTAATAACGTTTTATTATATGTAAAATCATATATTGGAGGGGTGCCCGAGTGGCTAAAGGGAGCAGACTGTAAATCTGCCGGCGATGCCTACAGAGGTTCAAATCCTCTCCCCTCCACCATAATATACATTTTTAACCATGCGGAAGTAGCTCAGCTGGTAGAGCATCTCGTTGCCAACGAGAAGGTCGCGGGTTCGAGTCCCGTTTTCCGCTCCATTTTTTTATATTATAAATTGTGAGAATATTCAAAAATATAGTGTAATTAGTGGTAATAATTGTTAAAAATTATAGTTTTATTATTTTACCTTGAAAAATATTTCTATATTTTTTATAATTAAATTACTAAAACGTTAAAGTTGGGTGAATAATATGAGTATTACAATAAAAGATATAGCAAATGAATTAGACATTTCAGTTACTGCTGTTTCAAAAGCTTTAAATGATAGAAAGGATATAAGTGATGAGCTAAAAAGTAAGGTTAAAAAAGTTGCTGAAGAAATGAATTATTCTCCAAATACTATAGCTCAAAGACTTGTAAATAACAAAAGTAATACAATTGGAGTATTTGTTTTAAGTAGACAACCTGAGGAAAAAATTAGGGAAGAAGAAAATTTTGGCTTTAAATTTTTAACTGGAATTTTAGAAGAATCGAATAAGAGAGGTTATGACATCTTATTATTTTCTACCAATAGTGACCTTATTAAGGAAAAGTCATATTTAAAATTATGTCGAGAAAGAAAAGTAGAAGGTGCAGTTTTTACTGGTCTTAGGTTAGATGACCCTCATCTTGAAGAAATCAGAAATTCTGAAATTCCTATTTCGATAATTGATACATATATTGAAGGGGAGAATGTAGGATATGTTACAACTGATAATGAAGCTGGTGTTAATAAAGCTTTAAATCACTTATGGAGTTTGGGCCATCGTAATATTGCGATGGTAAACGGACATAAAAAAGCTCAAATATCTAAAATTAGATTTAAATATTTTGAAAAATTCCTTAAAAATAGAAATTCATTTAATCCTGAGTTGGTATTTGAAGGTGATTTTTCAATGGATAGTGGATATAAATGTGCTCAAAAGATCATTGAGTTAGATAAAGATCATAGACCAACTGCAATTTTTGCGGCAAGTGATTTAATGGCAATTGGAATTATTAAAGCCTTCAAAGATGCAAATTTAAATATTCCCGAAGAGATTTCTATTGTAGGATTCGATAATATTTTTACTGGTGAATATGTAAAACCTTCCTTAACTACAATAAGTCAAAATGCAATTGAAATGGGAGAAAAAGCTGTTGAAATGATTATTAATGAATCCTTTAGAAGCCAAAAGGAAATATATATAAAACCCGAGTTGGTTAAAAGAGATTCATGTAAAAAAATAAACTGAGGGGTGGTAAAAAAATTTTTATCTACTCAAACGTTAAAGTATTAAAAAAATAGGAGGGTACTTATGAAAAAAATTACAATTTTTGTGTTGGCGGTTTTTCTAATAATATCAGCTTCTTCTTTAGCATTTGCAGAAACTGAAGTTAGGATTTCTGGTTTTGGTGGGTTGGACCAAAATATTGTTGAAGAACTTATTGCAAATTTTGTAAAACCTGAATTAGAAGATGAAGAAATTTCAGTTACCTATGAACCAATTGCTGATAATTATCAAAGTGTTTTATTAAATTCATTATCAGCTGGTACTGCAGCAGATTTGTTTTATATGGATATTTTTTGGGCTCAAAATGTTATTTCAAAAGGACTAGTTGAACCATTAGATAGCTATCTAAAAGAATCAGATATGCTAGCAAAAGACGATATTATTGATTCTCTTGTTGAAGGATTTACTTATGAGGGAAAGTTATATGGGATACCTAAAGATTTTAATTCATTAGCCTTATTTTATAATAAGGACTTGTTCGATGTTGCTGGTGTTGAATATCCCAATAAAGATGATACCTGGAAAACTCTTGAAGAGAAACTTACCAAAGTGACTGCGGCCGATGATGATTTTGTTGGTATGGCATTACAACCTGAATTTGCAAGAATGGGTGCTTTTACCTATGCTAATAAATGGGAAAAATTTGATGCAGAAGGTAATACTAATTTATTAGATGAAAAATTCAAAGATGCCTTTGCTTGGTATACCGGATTAAAAGAAAAAGGTCTTGGAATTATGCCGGCTGATATGGGCAAAGGTTGGGGAGGTGGAGCATTAGCTAATGGTAATGTTGCTACCTGTATTGAAGGTGCTTGGATACTAGGTTTTCTTAGAGATCAAGCTCCAAATTTACAATATGGTGCCACTCTGTTACCTAAAAGTCCTTCAACCAATGAAAGAGGTAACTTTATATTTACTGTAGCATGGGGAATAAATAAAGAATCTAAAAATAAAGATGAAGCATTTAGAGTACTTGAATTATTAACTTCTAAAAAAGCACAACAATGGGTATTAGAGAGAGGATTAGCTATCCCAAGTAGAAAAAGTCTTGCAAATAACCCATATTTTGAAAAAGATTCTGCCGAAGCAAAAGCTAACAAAGTTGTATTTGAAGGTGCTTCTGTAGGTAATGTGAAACCATTTAGTTTTGGAGATTATGGAGGAGCCTGGATGGAACCTATTAATACTGCTTTAAATGAAGTAATGAGCGGTCAAGCTACGGTAGAAGAAGCATTAAAACAGGCTCAAAAAAGATTAGATCAAGATATTATGAAATAGTTAACTTATAAAAATAACTAGGCAGGTGTGTTTATCCCTGTCTAGTTATTTTAATATTATTATCATGGAGTAAATATTATTTATAGAAATTTGACTTTAGTTAGTTCTTCTCAAATACTTATTTCAATAAAAGTAGGTGGAGAAATTTTGAAAAACAAATGGAAGTTTCCTAGTGAAAAATTTGCTCCCTATATACTGCTCTTACCTTTTTTATTTTGGATTGTGATATTTTTTGGATATGCTTTTGTAAGAGTCCTATATTTTAGTTTTACTAATTATGATTTATTTTCAAAACCTGAATTTGTAGGTTTTGCAAATTATTTTAAATTATTTAAAGAATATTTATTTGCAAGAGCTTTGAAAAATTCACTAACTTTTGCAATTGTTGTTACTACAATTCAAACCTTTTTAGCATTGCTTTTAGCGGTTATATTGAATAGAAAAATAAGAGGAATTAAATATTTTAGGGCAGCATATTATATGCCAAGTGTGACTTCCAGTGTTGTTATAACATTAATTTTTATGTGGCTTTTTCAAAGACAGGGAGTAATAAATTATTTATTAACAATAATTAAGGCAAATTATCATATAATTGGATATTTTATTTTGTTTGGAATTATTATCCAAGTCTTAATGGTTATGAAAGAAAAATTAAGAAAAAGACCGGTTAAAATATTTGAACCCAGTTATTTATTATTATCTTTAATGTTATCATTTGCTTTAATATATTTTTTTAGAATCACAGGAGTTTTAACTCCTCATGAAGTTAAAAATGTAGAAGTTATCTGGTTGAATACCAGGGAAATGGTTCCAAATTGGGCTGGTCCTTTTGCATTTCCAAGACCTTTGGGAGCTATAATGTTTTTAAATATATGGACAACCGTACCCACATTTATGCTGTTATATTTAGCTGGACTTCAGGATATACCCAATTCTTTATATGAAGCTGCTGAAGTTGATGGAGCGACAGGTGTACAAAAGTTCTTTTATATTATTATTCCGCAATTAAAACATATCACTTTTTTAGTAGTCACAATGGGATTAATTGGAACCTTGCAAATGTTTGATCAGGTAGCAATTATTGGAGACCAAGCTCCAATTGAATCTACTGTAACTCTTGCTTATTATATTTACAGAAATATGTTTCCCAGTTCTGCTAATCCTCAAATTGGTTTTGCAAGTGCTGCTGCTTTAGTACTAGCAGCAATTACACTTATTGTTGTTTATATCCAGAAAGCATTAACAGGAGAGGTGAGGGAATAATGAATGATACTGCTGATGAAATTAATAAAAAAATTAAAAGAAAACGATGGAGAAATGTTTTTGCAGTATATATAATATTACTTTTATTTTCGATGTTATTTATTGGCCCCTTCCTATTTGGAATGATATCTAGTTTAAAAGATAACCCAACAGAATGGCCTCCCTCACTGTCTGCTGAGCAACTAAAATTAACAAATTGGGTTGGAGCTTATAACCTGGCTAAACAAGTCGGAAACTCAGGTTTTTTTGGAAAATTTAAAAGTGGGGAAAAATTATCAATGAATGTTTCATATTTGTTTCCAGAGAATATAGAAATTCAGTTTCCGGAAGTTAATATACCCAAAAATATAGCAGGATCAGGACGAGGTGCACTGGAGATCGACCAAAAATTTGCAACAAATTATATAGAGATTGGTGAAATAAATGAAATAAATAGAAAGACTACAGAAGATGGCACTATAGTTAAATTTCAAATTATAGTTTCTAATCCAAGTGAATATGATTTCGATAAGGTTCCCTTAAATATAAAGGTACCCTATAAAGTTAAATACATTAAAAGTCCCCTTGAACCTAATAGAGAAGAAAGATTGGGAATGGTTCAAAGCTGGAATAATATCTCTGCTGGAGTGATGCCATATATCTTTCACAATTATAGCAGAGTCTTTAATGAAAACTATAGTCGAACAACTGGAAGAAGTTTATTTTTGACTTGGATAATAAATTCATTTATAATTTCAATAGCAAAGGTAATAACTACAATACTTTTTGCATCTATGGCAGGATATGCTTTAGCAAGGTTGAAGTTTAAAGGAAAGAAGTTTATATTTTTTCTTGTACTATTTTCAATGATGATTCCTATCCAAGTCACATTTATTTCTAATTATCTGGTTTTGAAGGATGGAATTTTTGGTTTAACAAAATTATTTGGTATTAATACGTTATTAAATACTTTCACCGGACTTGTAGTTTCAAGTATGGTAGCTGGAAGTTCTGTTTTTATTATGAAACAATTTTTTGAAGGTTTACCAAAATCTTTAGAAGAATCAGCTAGAATTGATGGAGCCAGCACTTATGTAATATTTTTTAAGATCATGCTTCCTCTTGCCAAACCAGCTTTGGGAGCACTTACTGTATTAACTTTTCAAGGAGCCTGGAATGATTTTTTCAGACCATTAGTATATATAACTTCTCCAATGGATAAATTCCCTCTTACAGTTGGACTTTTAAGTTTTAAACAGACCTATGGTGCTGGTGGCTTTGACTGGGGTCCGATTTTATCAGGAGCAATTATTTCAGCAATACCCATCATTATTTTATTTGTTGTATTTCAACAATATTTTGTAGAAGGTATAAGTTTTAGTGGAATGAAAGGTTAAGGAGGGTTATTTTTGGTAATAGAATATAATAAAGGAAGTAATGAATATAAGAATTGGATTATAAGTGAAAGTGAATTTAAAACTGAAAATCAAGCAAAATTTGAAACCATCTTTAGCTTGGGTAATGGATATATGGGTGCTAGGGCTTCTTTAGAAGAAAAAACCCCTGGGGAAACTAGAGGGTTTTATCTTGCGGGCATTTTTGATAAATATCCAGGCGAGGTTACAGAAATGCCTAATTTACCAGATTGGATTCAAACTGATATTTATATAAATGGAGAAAAATTTAATATATATGAAGGTAAAGTTCATCAATATAGTCGATATCTAAATTTAAAAGAAGGTACTTTAATACGAGACTTCATATGGGAAAATAATAAGGGTGAGATGATAAGATTTAATTTTGAAAGAATTATTTCGATGGCAAACCTTCATACTGCCATTGCAAAAGTAAATATCCAACCAATAAATTTTTCAGGAAAAATTGAGATTGTTTCAGGTATCAATGGCAGAGTTTCTAATAGTGGTACTCAGCATCTAAAAGAAGGAGTCAAAAGACTTATTGAGGATGATATAGTATATATTCCAGAAACTCAAAAATCGAAAGTTAAATTATTTTTTAGTCTTGGTCATAATGTTATAGTGAACGATAATAATTCTAATATTGAAAAAGATTTTATTGCTGGAAGACGTATATTAAAAAGAACATTTAAATTTGATTTTCAAAAAAATGATAATATTGAGATATATAAATATTTAAGTGTTTATAGTAGTAGAGATAAAGACATTGACGGAAATTTGGAAACTAAAACATTAAATAATTTAAAGAAAATTAAAGATAAAGGTTATAATATATTAAAAAAAGAACACATAGATAAATGGAGTTCTATCTGGAATGATATTGATATTAAAATTTCAGGAAGTGATTATGATCAGTTAGCTATTAGGTTTGCATTATTCCATTTAGTTCAGATGACTCCAGACCATGATGCTAGAATAAGTATTGCAGCTAAAGGATTAAGTGGAGAAGGGTATAAAGGCCATGTATTTTGGGATACTGAAATATTTATTTTACCTTTTTATATCTATAATTATCCTAAAATAGCAAGAAGTTTATTAAAATATAGATATAATACCTTAGATGGGGCGCGGAAAAAGGCTAAAGATAATGGATACAAAGGTGCTATGTTTGCCTGGGAAAGCGCTAAAACAGGGGAAGAGACCACACCTAAATATGGTGCAGTTGATATTTTAACAGGAGAAGAAATAAGAATTTGGAGTGGAGAACTAGAACAACACATTACTGTTGATATTCAATATGCTATAGATCAATATTTTAAAGTTACAGATGATTTTGATTTTATGAAAAACTATGGATTTGAAATATTTTTTGAGAGTACTAGGTTCTGGTCTTCAAGATTGGAGTATAATGAGGAAAAAGATTATTTTGAGATAAATAATGTAATGGGTCCTGATGAATATAAAGAACATGTTGATAATAATGCTTTTATAAATTATATGGTATACTGGCAGTTTGAAAAGGCTTTAAAATATATTCGAAATTTAAAAGAAGAAAATCCTACTTATTATAAAAAACTAAAAGACAAAATAAATTTGAATGAGAAGGAAATTCAAAAATGGAAAAGTAAAAAGGAGAAAATTTATCTTCCACAACCTAATAAAGAGAATATAATTTCACAATACGAAGGTTACCAAGAGTTACCAGAAATAGACTTAAAAAAGTATAAAAATGGTGATGTTGGTGAAATATTTAATGAATTTGGTTGGGAAGAGATAATAAATTCTAAAGTAACCAAACAAGCTGATGTGGTGATGCTAACTTATTTATTAGAAGATAATTTCGATCCAGAAATAATAAAAGATAATTATGATTTTTATGAACCTTTAACTTTACATGATTCTTCTTTAAGTCCGGCAATACATGCTGCAGTTGGAAGTAGATTAGGTAATGCAGAAGAAGCCTATAATCTATTTCAAAGAGCAGCCCGAATTGATTTAGGTGAAAATATGAAAAGCAGTGATGAAGGATTACATTCAGCTTCTTTAGGAGGGCTTTGGCAGGCTATAGTATTTGGATTTGCAGGTTTAGAGTTTAAAAACCAAAAAATATATTTGAATCCTCATTTACCTAATAGATGGAATATGGTTTCTTTTAAAATAAAAATTAGAGCAAATGAATATCAAATAACTATAACTAAAGAAAAGATTTGCATAAAAGAGATTAAAACAAAAGATAAGATTTCATTTGTTTTAAATGGAAAAGAACAACAAATCAATGGAGAGTGCAACAGTAAATATTAGCTAAATTATAGGGCATCCTATTAAAGGATGCCCTTAATCATTTAGAGAATGTGGATAAACTTGATATTTTGTGTTATTATATATGGTAAGAAATTAAAGTGGAGGCAGTTTTATATGGAAACTAAATTAAACTATTTTTATACAACAATAATAATACTTGCAGTATTAATATTGGTTGGTATTATTTCATTGAGTTTTGGTTCAGTTAACTTGTCTCCTTTTCAAGTAATAAATATTATCTTTTCTAATGATAACACTAATGAATCTTTAAATATAATAATAAAACAAATCAGGTTACCCCGAATTATTTTAAGCTTTTTAGTAGGGGCTGGTCTATCAATGGCAGGAGTTGTTTTTCAAGGAGTAATTAGAAACCCAATGGTTGACCCTTATATTGTTGGGATTTCAGCAGGTGCTGGGACCGGAGTTACTTTAGCTATAGTATTAAATTTACAATTTAGCTTTCTTTTTTTTAATACTCTACCATTGATGGCTTTTATTGGATCTTTGATAACAGTTTATATAGTTTATAACTTGGCGAAAACAAAAAACAAAGTACCGGTAGTTACTTTTTTATTAGCTGGTGTTGCAGTTGGATTTGTATTAAATGCTTTAATGTCTTTTTTAATGGTAATTGGTACGAGAGATTTACAGAAAATAATTTATTGGTTATTAGGGAGTTTATCAGCAGCTAGTTGGCATGATATTAAATTAATGCTACCGTATTTTCTCCTTGGTAACTTTATAATCATTTTCTTTTTAAAAGATTTGAACTTAATTTTACTTGGGGAAACTCACGCTCAACATTTAGGAGTTAATGTAGAAAAAAGTAAAAAATATTTAATTATTGGAGCTTCATTTATCACTGCATCGGTGGTTTCAGTTAGTGGTAGTATCGGGTTTATAGGTTTAATTGTTCCTCATATTGCGCGACTTTTAGTAGGTCCTGATCATAAAAAATTATATCCTACTGCTGCAATCTTAGGTGGGATATTTTTGATTATAAGTGATGACTTAGCCCGTATTTTACTTTCTCCAATGGAGATTCCAGTAGGGATTATTACAGCTTTAACAGGAGGCCCCTATTTTATTTACTTGTTAAGAAAGACAAAAAAAGAAATATGGTGATAAAAATTGCTTAAATTAGAAGATATTAACTTTTCATATGAAAAACAAAAAATACTTCACAAGATTAATTTTCATTTAGAAGAAAATGAGTTTATTGGTATAATTGGACCAAATGGATCTGGTAAATCTACATTATTAAAAAATATCAGTAAATTATTAAGTCCTGATAGTGGATATATATATTTAGATAAAGGTTTATTAAATGAATATTCTTATAAAGAGTTAGCCCGCAAAATGGCAGTAGTACCTCAAGATACTGAAGTAAACTTCAATTTTTCAGTGTATGATTTAGTAATGATGGGCAGAAATCCTTATCAGGATAGGTGGGGTAGGGTTTCGGAAAAAGATAAAAAGAAAGTTGAAGAAGCTCTAACGTTGACTGATACTAAAAAGTTTCAAGATAAATCAATTCAAAAATTAAGTGGGGGTGAAAGGCAGAGGGTAATAATTGCTAGAGCAATTGTACAGGAACCTGAGCTACTTTTATTAGATGAACCTACTGCAAGTCTTGATATAAATTATCAGAGAAATATTTTTGATTTAATATCTGATCTAAATGATGAATTGGAGATGTCAGTATTAGCTGTTTCACATGACCTGAATTTAATAAGTCAATATTGCGAAAGACTTATCTTATTAAGTAAAGGTAATATCCACACTATTGGAAGAGTTGAAGAGGTCATAACTAAAGAAAATATTAGTGAAGTTTATAATACAGAGGTTGATATTAAATATAATCCGATGACAGAAAGACCCTATGTAATCATTGTCCCTCGGAAAAAGAATTCTTATAAAAGAAGAGAAAATAATTTTAAAGTACATCTCATTTGCGGTGGAGGCACTGGGAAAGATATCATGAATATATTAAATGATTTGAATATTAAAGTTAGTTGTGGAGTTCTAAATAGAGGGGATTCTGATTGGGAAGAAGCAAAAAGATTAAACTATGAAATAGTCGAAATTCCGCCTTTTGCACCGATCGATAAAAATGCTGTAGAGAAAAATAAGAAAAAAATAGGAAACTCAGATCTGATAATAGTGTCTAACACACCTTTTGGATGGGGTAATTTAGATAATATAAAGGTTTTAACAAATTTTGAAGAAAAGGATATTTTATTTATGACAAATCAGGATGTAGAAGCGCGAGATTTTACTGAGGGCAAAACCACAGAACTCTTTGAAAAAATAAAGAAGAATAATAATGTTAGAGAAATTAATAATAATAAAGAGCTTTGTAGTTTTATCAATACCAATTATAAGGAGATTTTATATGACTAATAATTCTACATTTGAAAATCAATATTTTGTAGTTTTAAAACCAGAAGGCGAAGTTTTAGAATTGTCTAAGTTGCTACAAAAAAAATTGTCAGAACAATTTGATCTATATCCAGAGGGTATTTATCCTGAAATCCATATCACCCTAGATAGAATTAAAGAAAACAGACTGGATGAAGCAGTAGAAATAATAGACAATGTCATCTTGAAATATACCAAGATAGATATTAAAGTTAAAGATTTTGATTGTTATTCTTTTCAAGAGAATAATTTTTTAGTTTTAAATGTAGAAGAAAACAAGAAATTAGTTGAGTTCAGCAATGAACTTCACAGTAGACTTGCAGAAAAAAACATTTCAACTATAGAAAATTATGAAGAATGGAAGTTCCATATTTCTTTAGCTAGCACTGTGTTTACTGAAACCAAGAAGGATTTTAAAGATGAATTTACAAACATTTGTTTTAGATTTGATGGTATTGAAACTCCTCGAGAATGTAAAGCTGGTGTTTTAGAGATTTGGAGACCTACTTTAGATGAAGATATTAAATGTATAAAACAATTTCAATTATAGTAAAGGAGTGTCGCTAAAATGGGAGAGCTTAAGGGATATATATTTGATTTGGACGGTGTTATTACTGATACTGCCGAGTATCATTATTTAGGTTGGAAAAAATTAGCTGATGAAGAAAATATGGAATTCGATAGGGAGTTTAATGAAAAATTTAGAGGTGTTTCAAGAATGGAGTGTCTTGATTTATTATTAGAGGCGAATAATAGAAAAGTAACTCCAGAAGAAAGAAAAGAATTGGCAGAAAGAAAAAATAATTATTATAGAGAATATCTAAAAAATATTTCCAGGGATAATTTGCTTGATGGTATAGAAGAGATATTAAATACATTAAAAGACAAAGGTTTTAAGTTAGCAATTGCTTCAGCTAGTAAGAATACTTCTATAGTAGTTAAGAAATTAGGTATTAAAGAAATGTTCGATACAATATCCGATGGATATAGTGTAAAAAAATCTAAACCTGCTCCCGATTTATTTTTACACACTGCTGAAAAATTAAATTTAGATCCAAAAGAATGTGTTGTTTTTGAAGATGCAGAAGCTGGTGTTGATGCTGCAATTGCTGCTAATATGACTGCTGTAGGAATTGGTCCTAAAAAAAGAGTTGGTCATGCTCATTATCGTTTTGATTCTGTTCAAGATATAGAATTGAAAAAAATAATGAATAACTAAAACGACTTAAGGTGGTTACGTTATGGATCAACATGGGAAATTGTTTAATAGAATAGCTCCTTATTACCAATGGTTTTTTAAATATCAAGTCTGGCGTTATAAAAAAATAGTTGATCAAAACCTTCATTTATTAAATGATAAAAATATAAATACTGTGTTGGATATTGGTTGTGGGACAGGGGCTTTCGGTTATGTATTTAAACAGAAGGGTTATCAAGTTAAAGGAATAGATGTTGCTCCAGAAATGGTGAAAAAAGGTAAAAACAACAATCTTTATTGTGAAACAGGAGATATAAGTAATGGCCTAGATTGTGAAGATAATTCATATGATATGGTCATTTCTGCAATGGTAGCCCATGGTTTATCTGAGGATAAAAGAATAGATTTATTTAAAGAAGCCAAAAGAATTGCAGATAAAATAGTGTTGATCCAGGATTATAAATTTGAGAGGAATATTTTTGTTGATATTATAGAAAAATTAGAAGGCGGCGGGTACTTTAATTATATTAAAACAGGAAAAACTCAAATACAATCTAATTTAGATGATTTAATTATAGAAGATGTTTCCCGACATTTAAATTGGTATATTTCAAAATAATTTTTACAATTAAGAAGGATATTTTACTTTCTTGTTGAATTATTTATATAGAGTTACGCAAGCCCTTGCGTAAATAAAAGGAGGTTATTATTTTGCCGTTGACATTAAAAGATATAGCAGAAATGGTTGGTGTTGCAGAGTCAACGGTTTCGAGAGCTATAAACGGTAAATCTGGCGTGAGTGAGGAAACTAGAAAAGAAATACTCAAGATTGCTAGAGATTATAACTTTAAACCGAATAAATTAGCCCAAGGGTTGGCCAAACAAGAAACTCATATTTTAGCCTTATTACTTCCAGGTTTATCAGAAGGTAACTACTCAAAAATAATAGAAAATATAGAGATTATTGCTGAAAAGGCTGGTTATCAGGTGATTCTCTGTAATACACATAATGATTTAGAAAAGGAAAAGTCTTATCTAAATTTATTAGAGGAAAAAAGAGTAGATGGTGCAATTATTCTAGGAGGTGAAATAGCTGACCAGCATATAGTTAATACAAAATTACGGGGCTATGATAATATTGTCTTAGTTAATAGACTTTGTGAAGAAATTTTAATTCCCACAATACTAATTGACTCTAAATATGGAGCTTATTTAGCCACTAAACATCTGCTAGATTTAGGTTATGAAAATATAGCTTTAATTACCGGTAATAGTGATGATTACATAGAAAGTGAAAAATTAAAAGGATACCAAACTGCTTTAAACGAATATGGAATTGAGTTTAATGATAATTTAGTTCATGAAACCAATGGCTCTCGCCAGGCTGGTTATAATTCATTTTTAAATTTGGTCGATGTAGATACACCACCAGACAGTTTTTTTGTCACGAGTGATTTGTTATCGGTGGGTCTAGTAGAAGCTATCAAAATGGGTGGATATTTTATACCTCAAGATTATGCTGTGGTTTCATATGGTGATACAATAATAAACTCTATAATAAGTCCAGATTTAACAAGGGTCGTAGAACCACTAAATTATGCAGGAGAAATGGCTGCCGAAGTTTTAATAAATTTAATAAATAATGATAAAGCCGAAGAAGAAATTAATGTGTTAAAACCTAAATTATTAAAAAGTGAGTCCACCAAAATTATTTAAGGAGGAATTAATCAATGGCTAGTGTTACTTTTGAAAATGTCACAAAAAGATTTGGTGATGTGGTAGCTGCTAAAGATCAGAATCTAGAGGTTAAAGACAAGGAGTTTTTAGTGCTTGTAGGACCTTCAGGTTGCGGTAAATCCACTGATCTGAGAATGATTGCTGGATTGGAAGAAATTTCAGAAGGGAAAATCAAAATAGGTGATAGAGTTGTAAATGAGGTACCTCCAAAAGATAGAGATATTGCTATGGTTTTTCAAAACTATGCTCTATATCCACATATGGATGTATATGATAATATGGCTTTTGGTTTAAAATTAAGAAAATTTCCAAAAGAAGAAATAGAAAGAAGAGTTAATGAGGCCGCTGAGATTCTAAGTATAGAACCATTATTAGATCGTAAACCCAAACAGTTATCTGGTGGCCAAAGACAACGGGTAGCTTTGGGTAGAGCTATTGTTAGAGAGCCCAAGGTATTTTTAATGGATGAGCCACTTTCTAATCTTGATGCTAAACTAAGAGTCCAGATGAGAACTGAGTTAAGTAAATTACATGATAGGCTTCAAACCACAGTTATTTATGTTACTCATGATCAAACTGAAGCCATGACAATGGGAGATCGAATTGTAGTCCTTAAAGACGGATATATTCAGCAGGTGGATTCTCCTCTAGAATTATATAACCACCCTGTTAATATGTTTGTAGCTGGCTTTATTGGTAGTCCTGCTATGAACTTCATGGATGCTAAAATTGAAAAAGATGGTGACGATTACTACGCAGAAGGTTTTGGCGCTTTTAGAATTAAGGTTCCTGATCAATTTAAAGAAGATTTAAAAGGTTATGAAGAGAAAAGAGTTGTATTTGGTATTAGACCAGAAGATTTAACAGATGCAAGAATCACTCATGATTTAGATATAACAGAAGATAATTCATTTGAAGCAGAAGTAGAAGTTGTTGAACCTATGGGATCTGAAATTTACCTCTATCTTGCAATTGATGAACACGAAATGATTGCAAGAGTAGATGCAGAAAGTGATGCTGCAGTAGGAGATAAAATCAAATTAGGGGTATATCCTCAAAAGATGCATATTTTTGATAATGAAACTGAAGAAGCATTATTTTAAAACATACAACAATTAATATAATTATAGCAGCCAGAACTATCTGGCTGCTTTATTAAATTTAAAAGGAGGAATAAAGTATGGATATATTAGAAAATGTAGCAGAGCTAATGGCTGTTTCAGCAAGGACGGCACCTAAAGCAGGTGGTAAAGACTTTGTAGAAATTAAGGTTATTGGAGAAGAAAAGATTGATAAACTTGCCGATGAAATGATAAACTATGGTAAGGAAAGTGGTAAGAATAACTTTGATAGAGATGGAGAAAATGTTAGGAAAAGTAATCAAGTAGTTCTCTTTTCCTTAAATGAAGCAGGGGTATTAGGATTAGATTGTGGTGCATGTGGTTTTGACACCTGTGATCAACTTGAATTGAAATCAGGACCTGAATTCGATGGGCCGATGTGTGCTTGGAGACTCATGGACTTAGGTATTGCAATGGGTTCAGCCGTTAAAACTGCCAGTATTTTAAATGTAGACAACAGAATAATGTATAGAATTGGTGTAGCAGCTAAGAAAATGAATTTGATTGATGGTGAAGTTGTTGTTGGTATTCCTATTTCTGCTTCAGGTAAAAACATATATTTTGACAGATAAAAACTAAGGGGAAAATTACTATGAATTTTGAATCTTTTTTAAAAAAGGCTATGATTTATTTATTAATCATTGTGATTATAGTGTTTGCTTTTAAATTAGTGATTAATATGAGAAAAGTTAATAAAATGGAAAGTGAATTAAACAACTTACAACAACAGGTTCAAAAAGAGATTGAAAGAAATGAAGAATTAAAGGAAGAAATTGAAAGAGTAAAAAGCCATGATTATATTGAGAAAGTTGCTCGTGATGAATTAGGATTAGTTAAACCAGGTGAAATATTATTTATTCCAGTGGAGGAAGAAAATGAAGAAGTTGAAGAATAGGATGGTATATTTATATGAATAAAATTATAAAAAAGATTTCTAAAAAATTAAGTATAAAAGAAGATGCAGTCAACTCAGTAATAGAATTGTTAGAAGATGGGAACACAATTCCTTTTATAGCAAGATATAGAAAAGAAATGACAAACGGACTTGACGAAACGGAAATACGAAATATAGATGAGGAAAATGAATATCTCAAAAACTTAAACCAAAGAAAACAAGAAGTGAAAAACACCTTATCAAAAAAAGATAAGTTGACTGAGGAAATTACAGAAAAGCTAAATGATGCTAAAACCCTACAAGAAGTAGAAGATATTTACAGACCCTTTAAAGAAAAACGTGAAACACGTGCTACAAAAGCGATTGATAAAGGACTAAAGCCCTTAGCTGAATATATTTTGCAAGGTTATCAACCAGAGGAACTGAAGAAAAAAGCAGAAGAATTTATTGATGATGAGGATAAGGTAGAAAATGTTGAAGAAGCCATTTCTGGGGCTGAAGATATAATAGCAGATATAATTTCAAATAATAGTGTAGTAAGAAAAAAATTAAGAAAAGAAATGAAAGAAAATAGTTCTATTTTATCAAAAGAAAAAGATTCTCAAAAAGATGAAAAAAACACATACGAACTTTACTATGATTATAAAGAAAAAATAAAAAAGATACCAGACCATAGGGTATTAGCTATTAATCGGGCTGAAGAAGAGGAAGTGCTTTCGATAAAATTAGAACATGATGAGGAGAAAATGTTTGAAATTATCGAAGATACTCTTCTTTCAGAAAATGTAGCAGTTAAAACTGAAATTTTAACCGAGGTTATTGAAGATTCTTATAAAAGATTAATTGAACCTTCACTTGACCGAGAATTAAGAAATTTACTTACCGATAGAGCGGAAAAAGGAGCTATAGAAATATTCAAGGATAATTTAAGGGCCCTCTTATTAACTCCACCTTATAAAGGGCACAAAATATTAGGTATAGACCCTGGGTTTAGAAGTGGTTGTAAAGCAGCAGTAATTGATGAAATGGGTAATTTTATTGAATATAAAACAATTTATCCTCATCCTCCTCAAAAGCAAAATGAAAAAGCTGCTCAAAAGATAAAAAAATTACTTATTGATAATGATATTGATACTATTGCCATTGGAAATGGTACAGCTTCTAGAGAAACCGAGATGTTTGTAGCTGATTTAAAAATTGATAAGGATTATAAATATATAATTGTAAATGAAGCAGGGGCTTCTGTTTATTCAGCTTCTGAGGAAGCAATAAGAGAGTTTCCAGACTTAGATGTAAGTGTAAGGGGAGCAATTTCAATTGCAAGAAGATTACAGGACCCGCTTTCAGAATTAGTAAAAATAGATCCTCGTTCAATTGGTGTTGGACAGTATCAACATGATGTAAACCAGACTGATTTAAAAGAATCTTTAGATGAAGTAGTTGAATCGGTTGTGAATCAGGTAGGTGTCAATTTAAATACTGGTTCTGCATCTTTATTGCAGTATGTTTCTGGTATTAGTAGTTCAGTAGCGGAAAAGATAGTTGATTATAGACAAGAAAATGGAGAGTTTGAAAAAAGAAGTGAAATTAAGGAAGTATATGGAGTGGGAGCTAAGACCTTTGAACAAGCTTCTGGTTTTTTAAAATTCCATAGTGAAAAAGATCCTTTTGCCTATACATTTATACACCCGGAAAGTTATGAAGAAGCTCAACAAATATTAAAAGAATTAGGATATGTCCCTCAGGATATATTGAATAAAGAAAAACTTAAGAATATTAGACAAGAAATAGATACTATTGATAAAAAAGAGTTAATAAACAAGCAAGAAATAGGCAAATATACTTATGAAGATATTATTAAGAATTTAAAGAAGCCGGGCTTGGATCCCAGAGATAAATTACCTGATCCTATATTTAAAAATGAAGTATTAAAACTTGAGGACCTTGAAATAGGTATGATCTTAAAGGGCACAGTTAGGAATGTCGTAGATTTTGGAGCCTTTGTTGATATAGGGGTAAAACAAGATGGTTTGATTCATATATCAGAGCTTAGTTATAAATATGTTGAACATCCTCTAGATGTAATTTCAGTTGGGGATACTGTCAGAGTAAAGATTATTGATGTAGATGAGAAAAGAAACCGTATTTCCTTGTCGAGAAAACTGTGATTTTGTTGTAATATTATTTGACACGGCAATCCATCTATAATATAATTAGTTTACCATTAAAATATCAAGGAGGAATTTTTTTTAATATGTCCGTTGAAGTTGGAAGTACAGTAGAAGGTAAAGTAACAGGTATTACAAATTTTGGAGCATTTATTGAATTACCAAACGGTGACACTGGTTTGGTGCATATTTCTGAGATAGCTAATACCTATGTTAAGGATATTGGGAACTTTTTAGAAGAAGGAGAAGAAGTCAAAGTTAAAGTTATTAACATTGACAATGAAGGTAAAATTGGTCTTTCGATCAAACAATTACAAGATCCTTCTGACAGAATTGATCATGCTCCCAATAAGTCTTTTGAGGAAAAAATGGATGAGTTTTTACAACAAAGTAGTGAACGCCAAAGCGACGTAAAGAAAAGATTCGAAAAGCGCGGTGATAGCAACAGAAGCTAATGAATTTTAATTATAAATATTTGGTACTTAAAGTGTAACCACAACATCCCCTTTTATGGGGGTGTTTTTTTATTTCATTTTGTAATTTTTAAAATTTATGGTATAATCCAAAGTGAAATATACATATGAGGTAGGTTTGTTATGGTAAATAATAATGAGGATAAAATAATAGATTTAATTGAAAAACAGATTGATAGAAAACCAGAAGGTATGGTTGAAGTTACAATTGAGTGTCCTTTTAGTTATCCTGCTGTAATAAAGGTATATCCTTTTTTCAATGGTAGAGTGTTTCCTACTACTTTTTGGTTAACATGCCCCTATTTACAGAAAAAAGTATCTGTTTTAGAAGATAAGGGTTGGATTACTAAAATGCAAAAATTAGTTGATAATGATGAAGAAGTAGCCCAAGCATTAAAAGAGGCTCATAAACATTTTGCCAAAAAAAGATTTAAAATGTTGAATAGTAGAGATAAAGCTAAAATGAAGGAAATATCAGATGATATTTATAAGACCCTTAAGTATTCAGGTATAGGTGGTGTGAAGGATAACAAAGGTATAAAATGCTTACATACTCATGTAGCTGATTTTCTTGTTAATAATTTTAATCCTATAGGAAAAAAAGTTTTTCAAGAAATTAAATGGCCTAAAACATGCAATATTTGTAAGGAGTTGGAAAGTGATGAAAAAAGCAGTAATTGAGATTGGAACTAATTCTACCAGAATGTTAATTGCTGAAATGAAAGATGATGAAATTAACGTTATAAAGAAAGATTTAATTACTACTCGGATGGGTGAGGGTGTAGATAGCACTCAGAATTTGAACGAAAAATCAATGAAACGTGGTTTAGAGGCTTTGAAAGAATTCAAATCTGAAATAGACGAATATAATATTAAGACTATCAAACTAGTTGGGACAAGTGCATTAAGAGATGTTAAAAATTCGCAAGAATTTATTGATCAAGTTAGATCACAAATCGGTTATAACTTAGAAATTATTTCAGGAGAAAAAGAAGCGGAATTAATCTTTAAAGGTGTAACTCAAGATTTAGATTTTAATGATTATATAATTATTGATATCGGTGGAGGTAGCACAGAATTCATTTGGAAAAAAAGAGATGAAGAAGAAGTCAACATAAAAAGTATCGATATAGGTGCAGTAAGATTAACAGAAAGATTTATAGATGATAAGAATAATTCATTGGGCAGAAATATTGTTGATGATATATCCACATATGTGAATGAAACATTGAATGAAGAGATTGATATTTTACCTGGAATCAATAATCTGATTGGAGTTGGCGGTACAATTACTACTATGGCTTCAATCATGTTAAAGTTAGATGAATATAATCCGGAATCCATTCATAATTATATATTAAAGTATTCAGATGTTAATAAGGTAATGCATATCTTAAGAAAACTTACTTTGAAAAGAAGAGAGAAAGTAAAAGGATTAAATCCTGATAGGGCTGATATAATCGTCCCAGGTATAATTATATTATTAGAAACGATGAAAAATTTAAGGAATTTAAAATTAAGAGTTAGTGATTATGACATCTTACATGGTTTGATTGTAGAATCCTAAAAGGAGCATTCCTGTTAGGTAGTTAAATCAAATTGGACAAAGAAAAAGCCTCCTTGGTATTATATATACGAGGTGTCAGAAAACTGACCCTTAAGTTAAAAATACCAAGGAGGAGGTAACACAAGTGAATAGTAACAGAAAAAGAAGAATAAATCAAATTGATGAGGACACCCTAATAGTTGGAATCGATATTGCCAAAAATAAGCATGCGGCTAGAGCACAGGATTTTAGAGGTATTGAATATGGAAAAGCTAAATATTTTGTTAACAGAGATCACGGCTTTGAAAGAATCAAAAGATGGATATTAAAACTTGCTAAAAAAGCATCGAAGAAAGATATCGTTATTGGTATAGAGCCTACAGGACATTATTGGTTACCACTTTTTAAATACTTTACAGCGAGTGGTTTTAAAATAGTAACAGTTAATCCCTATCATGTAAAGAAAAGTAAAGAATTAGATGATAATAATCCCACTAAATGTGATAAAAAAGATGCATTAGTAATTGCCCAATTAGCCAAAGATGGCCACTACTCAACCTCAAATTTACCTGAAGGAAAATATGCAGAATTAAGAGTAGCAATAAATCACAGAGAAAGATTAATGAAAAACTTA
>JAIPEX010000040.1 GCA_021736945.1 Halanaerobiales bacterium
ATCCGCAGCGGCAGTTAAAAAAGCAGGCTTAACTGATAAGATGACACATGTATCAACTGGTGGTGGAGCTTCTTTAAGATTTTTTGAGGGGAAACCATTACCTGCTGTAGAAGCAATTGATGACCTTAAATAATAGGAGGTATTAAAAGATGCGAAAACCATTTATTGCTGGTAATTGGAAAATGAACAAGACTATATCAGAAGCAAAAGATCTAGTAACTTCTTTAAAAGAAAAAGTAGCCGGGATCGAAAATGTAGAAATTGGGGTTTGTCCCCCTGACATCGATTTACCGGATGTTGTAGAAATTGCTAAGAGTAGTAATATAAAAGTTGGCGGACAGAATATGCACTGGGAAGAAAGTGGAGCCTTCACTGGTGATACTTCACCTGTAATGCTAAAAGAACTTGGGGTAGATTATATTATAGTAGGACATTCAGAAAGAAGAGAATACTATGGTGAAACAGATGAAGAAGTTAATAAAAAAGTTAAAGCTGCCTTTAACCACGGACTTAAACCTATTATTTGTGTAGGAGAAAGTTTGGAGGAAAGAAAAGCTGATAATACCAGAGATAAAGTTGAAAAACAGGTTAAAGCTGCATTGAAAGGTTTAAATCAAAAACAAGTAAGTCAGACTGTGATAGCTTATGAACCTCTTTGGGCTATAGGTACTGGTGAATCTGCAAGTGCCAAACAGGCTAATGAAGTAATTAGTTATATTAGAGATGTAATTGAAACTCAATACCTAGATGCTGCTGAAGATGTAAGAATTCAGTATGGTGGAAGCGTAAAACCCCATAATATTGAAGAATTTATGTCTGAAAGCGATATTGATGGAGCTTTAGTGGGTGGAGCAAGCCTACAAGCTGAGTCATTTGCACAAATTATTAAAAAGGCAGCCCAAAAATAAGTATTTTTGGGTAGGATATAGGACAGGAGGTGTTCGAATGAACAGACCAAGACCGCTTGCCTTGATCATTTTAGATGGTTATGGTGAGTCCGAGCAGGTAGAAAAAAACGCCGTAAAAAATGCAGACACTCCCTATTTAGATAAACTTAGAGCAGAAACTCCTACTTCGATTATTCAGGCTTCAGGAGAAGATGTAGGTTTACCTGAAGGTCAGATGGGTAATTCTGAAGTGGGTCACTTGAACCTTGGAGCCGGCAGAATAGTACCTCAGGAATATACTCGTATTTCTAAAGCAGTAGAAGATGGTTCTATTTTGGAAAATGATGTGATAAAAGAAGCAATTCAAAGGGTGAAAAATAACGGTAGTGCACTTCATTTGATGGGCTTATTATCAGATGGGGGAGTTCACAGCCATATTAAACATCTATTTGGCTTACTTAAAATGTCTAAAACCGCTGAAATAGAAGAAGTATATGTACATGCTATATTAGATGGTAGAGATACTCCACCGCGTAGTGCCCTTACCTATATAAAACAACTTGAAGAAAAAATGGATGAAATAGGTATCGGTAAAATTGCTACTGTAAGCGGTAGATACTATGCTATGGATAGAGATAATAGGTGGGACAGAACGAAAAAAGCCTATGATGCCTATGTGTTAGGTGAAGGAATTGAAGTTTCATCTGCTGAGGAAGCAGTTGAAAAATCCTATGAACGGGGCGACAATGATGAATTTGTTCTTCCAAGTGTTATAATGGAGGACGGAGAACCGGTAACTACTGTTAAAAGCGAAGATGCAATGATATTTTTCAATTTCAGAGCAGACCGAGCACGTCAGATAACAAGAGCTTTAGGCCTTGCTGATTTTGATGAGTTTGAACGTCCAACTGAACATCCAAGTGATTTGTACTTCATTTGTATGACAGATTATGATGAAGATTTTGATTTACCCGTTGCCTTCCCTAAACTGTATATTGAAAATATATTAGGAGGAGTTTTAAGTGAAAATGATTTAAAACAACTCCGAATTGCAGAAACAGAAAAATATGCTCATGTAACTTTCTTCTTTAACGGTGGGGAAGAACAAGAATTTGAAGGTGAAGATCGGGAATTAATACCATCTCCTAAAGTAGCTACTTATGATCTGCAGCCTGAAATGAGTGCATATAAAGTTAAAGATAGATTAATGGAAAAATTAGAGGAAAATATTTATGATGTTATTATCTTAAACTTTGCTAATCCAGATATGGTCGGACATACTGGGTTTTATGATGCAGCAGTTGAAGCTTTAGAAGCAATTGATGAATGTATGAGTGAAATTGTGCCTAAGATTTTAGAAATGGGTGGACAGGCTTTAATAACAGCTGATCACGGCAATAGTGAACAGATGATAGATGAAAAGGGTGAACCACACACAGCCCATACTACTAATCCAGTAATATTGATGTATGCAGGAGCTGATAAAGAAGTTGAATTAAAAGATGGAAGATTAGCTGATATTGCTCCTACTATGTTAGATATTTTAAATTTAGAGAAACCTGAAGAAATGACAGGCGATTCTCTTCTTTTTGAAAAATAATTAAATTGAGGTGATTTTTATGATAAGTCCATTTATTGAAGATGTTTATGCTCGCCAAATTCTTGATTCACGCGGCAATCCTACTATTGAAGTAGATGTTGTGCTTGAAGATGGTACATTAGGAAGAGCAAAAGTACCTTCAGGTGCTTCCACTGGTAAACATGAAGCAGTTGAGTTAAGAGATGGTGGAGACGATTATTTAGGTAAAGGTGTACTTGATGCTGTAAAAAATGTAAATACAGTGATGGGACCTGAGCTAATTGGAATGGATGTAAGAGACCAGATTCTTATAGATGAATTAATGATAGAGATGGATGGAACAGATAATAAAGGTAGACTTGGTGCTAATGCCATTTTAGGAATTTCTTTAGCAGTAGCTGATGCAGCAGCTTCCGCTTCTGATGACTTTCTGTTTAACTATATTGGTGGTATAGGGGCTAACCTATTACCAGTTCCAATGATGAATATTTTAAATGGTGGGGAACATGCTGATAATAATGTAGATATTCAAGAATTTATGATTATGCCCACTGGTGCTGAAAGTTTTAAAGAAGCAGTTCAAATGGGAGCTGAAATTTATCATCAATTAAAGAAAGTACTTCAAAATAGAAATTTAGGTACTGGGGTTGGAGATGAAGGTGGATTTGCACCTGACCTTTCCTCCAATGAAGAAGCTCTTGATGTAATAGTAGAAGCAGTTGAAAAAGCTGGTTACAAAATATATGACGATATCAAATTGGCTTTAGATGTTGCTGCTACAGAAATTTATGAAGAAGGTAAATATAACTTTAAAGGTGAAGGAGTTAAAAGAACTCCGAAAGAGTTAATAGATTATTATGAAGAATTAGTTGAAAAGTATCCAATTATCTCTATTGAAGATGGTCTTGATGAAGATGATTGGGCGAACTGGATTCTTTTAAATGAAAGATTAGGAGATAAAGTTCAGTTGGTTGGAGATGACCTTTATGTAACTAATAGTGTACGTCTTAAAAGGGGAATTGACAAAAATGTAAGTAATTCAATTCTAATTAAAGTAAATCAGATAGGTACACTTACAGAAACCCTAGAAACTGTTGAAATGGCTAAAAAAGCAGGTTATACTGCTGTCATTTCTCACCGTAGTGGTGAAACAAGTGATACAACAATTTCTGATTTAGCAGTTGCAATGAATACAGGACAGATTAAAACAGGTGCCCCTGCCAGATCAGAAAGAGTAGCTAAATACAATCAACTACTTAGAATAGAAGAAGTTTTAGGTAGTGCAGCAAAATATGCAGGAATGGATGCTTTTTATAATATCAATAAGTAATTAAAACAAAAATTCAATATTTATTGAACAAAAAGGTGGGGATTTCCCACCTTTTTTTAATGCCTTGAATTACTGCCATATTAATATTTTATAATTTTCTAACAATAATATATACATTGACAAACACCAATAAATTTGGTAATATTAATAATACTAAACTGAACGGTCGGTCGAGAAAATAGGAGATGATTTAATGAAAGAAGATACAAGAAAGAATATTATGGAAACAGCAGTAAAACTATTTGCAGAAAAAGGGTTTAATGACACTTCAATATCCAAAATTGCTCAAGGTGCCGATGTAGGAAAAGGAACCATTTACTGGCATTTTGATAGTAAAGAGGATTTATTTTTTACAATAATTAAAGAAAAAGGTAAAACATATTTTGATAAAGTAGTACAATTAGATAGAAGTGATTTATCACCAGAAAAAGTTATTTTCCAGTATATTAAAGGTAGGATAGAATTTATTGATCAGAATTATAAATTAGCAGAAATGCTAATTAATAATAATGACGTAATAAATAGAGAGTTCAAAGAGTTAATGGAAAAAAAACACCGCCAAAGTGTTGCAGTATTAGAAAAAGCTATTCAAAAAGGTATTGACAATCAAATATTTAGAGAAGGTCGCAGTAATGAAATAGCCTTAATGATAATTAATGCAACTAATAGTGCTCACAACAATTTTAGCTGTAGTCTAAAAGGTAATACGGAAGAAAGAACAAAAAAAATATTCGATTTTATTATGTATGGATTAGTTGGAGGTAAAAGTAATGAAAAATAAGAAGTTTACTATTTTAATATTAATGTTAATAGTAGTGATTGGATTAACTACGAATATAAGGGCAGCCGAAATGTCTTTAGAAAAAGCGATTAATCATTTCGTTGAAAACAGTTCTCAACTCGAAAATGCTCGTCGTGATACAAAAGTGTCAGAACTTGACCTAGAAGTAACTAAAAAGGGGTTAGCTCCTGAAGTTACTTTACAGTCTTCTTATACTAGACTTGGGGAAGCACCTTTAAGCCCTTCAAAATATTTATTTCAGGGAACAGAAGATCCTACACAACCTGGAACATTTGTAGGTGAAATGGTTCCAATTGAATTTCAAGAACAGTCCCAAGATAATTATAGTACTACACTAACCATAAATAAGCCTCTTTATCTAGGTGGTCAGGTTAAAAATGGTACTAAGTTAAGTAAGAAAGCTGTTCAGCTAAATGAACTTAAATATGAACAGACATTAAATAACAGCTTGAATTCAGTTATTCAGGCCTATTTTAATGTCTTAATTAAACAAGGTGTTTTAGAAATTCAAAGAAATTCATTACAGTTAGTTGAAAATCACTTAGAAAATGTTCAAAAGAACTATGAGGCTGGTCTAGTAGTTAAAAGCGATGTCAATGAAGTTAAAATTGAGGTAAATAAAACAAAACAATCGATTCTAACTGCAGAAAATGATTTGAAAATTGCTAAAAAAAGATTGGCCGATCTTTTAGAATTAGATGATACTGATTTCACTTTAAAACAACCTGATATTCCAGAGATTGAAAACGATCTCCAAACTCAACTTGATAAAGCATATAAAAATAAGTTTGAGTTAAGAAGCTTAGAATTGAATCAGGAAATGAAAAGCATAAATAAAGAGATGGAAGATAATTTATATAAACCTTCCTTTTTCTTGAGAGGTAATTACAGTTTCGAGGGGGATTCCCTTGATTTTAGTGATGGTAATTTTACAATAACACTTAGTGGTTCAGTTACTCTTTATGATGGAAACAAGTCTAATCTTAATCAAAAGAAAGTTGAATTGGAAAAAGAAAACTTAGAAAATAATGAAGAACAGATTAAAAAGAATATTGAAACAGAAATTATGCAGGCATTATATAAAATTGATGAAAACAAACAAAGTCTAGAAATAGATAAACTAAATGAAGAACAGGCTCAAGAGAATTACCAACAGGCCGTAAAAAGATTTGAAAATGGAGTAGGAACTAGTTTAGATGTTTTAAGAGCAGAAACTAATCTTAATCAAATTAGAATTAGTAAAAACCAGACCCATTATCAATATATAATGAGTATATACAACTTAATGCATAAAACAGGTACTTTAAATAAATATTTTGAGGATGTGATTCAAAATGAAATTAAATAAAATATTATACATTACTTTAATTTTTGTCTTATCTTTTTCACTCATAACAGGGGCTCAAGAACCTGTTA
Organism: Halanaerobiales bacterium; assembly: GCA_021736945.1. Lineage (GTDB taxonomy): Bacteria > Bacillota > Halanaerobiia > Halanaerobiales > M55B127 > M55B127. The sequence goes on from JAIPEX010000040.1 coordinate 6,015, forward strand.
AGATTACTCAACCCCAAAGAGAAGATATTGCAGTAACTGAACTTCTCTCAGGAAAAGTGATACCTGAGAAGACAGTTAACTTGCCTGCAGAAATAAATGGTATTGTAGATAAGCTGCATGTTTCTGTTGGAGATAAAGTAAATAAAGGGGATAAAATATTAGAATTTGATAAAAGTCAACTTTTAATTCAAAAGAAACAGTCGGAAGCATCTTTAGAGGCAGCTCAAGCTAATTTGGATCAATTGCAAAAAGGAGCTTCTGAAGAAGATATTCAAAGTGCAGAGGCAAATTATGAACAGGCCCAGATTTCACTTGAAAGCGCGAAAGAAAATTTAGAATTAATCAAAGAAATATATAATGATAAAACAAATTTAAGACAACAATTAGTGAATGCAGAATCACAGTTTAAAAATGCTGAAAAGCAGTTAGAATCTGCAGAAGAAAGAGTTAACCAGGCAAAAAAATCATTAGAACAGGCTGAAGTTGGAGTCAGACAAGCAGAAAACAACTTAAACCAAGCCAAAAATGATTATGAGAGGATGCAGCAACTGTATGAGGATAATGTAATTAGTGAAAAGGAATTAGAAGGAGCAAAATTACAACTAGAAAATGCACGTTCTTCATATGAGAATGCTCAATTACAGGTTGATAACGCTAGAGTTTCAATTGAAAGTGCCCGGATTGCAAAAGAACAGGCTGAGTTGTCATTGAATACTTCTGAAAAAATGTATGAAATTGCTAAAGAAAACTACAATAATCCAACTCAGTTAAAACAACAGCTGCAGTCTGCGAAAAATCAAGTAAATGTATCTGAAGTAAATAAAAAAATAGCAAAGATAAATGTTGATAAAGTGAAAAAAGGTGCAGATGCAGATCAAATTAGGGCCAGTAAAGCGAATGTAAAACAAGCTGAAGCCGGTTTGGAAAGGGTTGAAGACCAACTATCTAAGGCAGTAATTACAAGTCCGATTAGCGCTCATATAGCCACAGTAAATACTGAAGAAAATGAAATGATTAGCCAAGGAACTCCTGTAGTTCGATTAGCAGTTACTGATACTTTAAATATAAATACTACTGTAACTTCTGAGTTAAGACCATTAATTGAAAAAGGTGATACCGTAGACATATTAGTTAAGAACGGTAAAACCCGGATCTTTGAAGGTAAAATCAAGACTATATCTCCAGTAATTGACCCTCAAAATGAAGCTTATCCAGTTGTAATTGAATTTACTGGCGATCCGCAAAATGTTTATCCGGGGATGTTTGTAGATGTTAGAATAAGTAAAGATAGAGCCCGAGAAGCTTTAACTTTACCGGTAGATGCAGTACTTGATCTAGATACATTCCCATATGTATATGTTGTCGAGGATGGTAAAGTAGTTAAAAACAACGTTGAAATTGGAATTATATTTGATGATATAGTTGAAGTCAAAAGTGGCCTTGCGGAAGATGACCAAGTAATTATCCAAGGACAAAAACGGGTCCAAGAAGGTCAGTCCGTTGAGGTGATTGAGTAATGAAGTTATCAGATTTTTCAATAAAACGCCCTGTAACGACTGTAATGCTGATTCTCCTTATAGTAATTTTAGGTTTTATATCACTTGATAGATTAAATATAGATTTATTACCTGAAATTAACTTTCCTGGAGCAGCAGTAATTACATCCTATGAAAATGCCGGGCCTCAAGAAGTAGAATCGTTAGTGACAAAACCTTTAGAAAATTCGCTGGCGACAGTAACAAATGTAAAGACAATAAATTCCACCTCGGGAGTCGGTCAGTCTACAATAGTGATGGAATTTAATTACGGAACTGATATGGATTTTGCAGCCCTGGATATGAGGGAACAGGCAGATCTAATTTCTGAGGCTTTACCTGATGATGCCCAGGATCCTATGATAGTTCAATTTGATCCCTCAATGATTCCAGTTTTACAGCTTGGAGTCTATAGTGGGCGAAATTTAGCTGATTTAAAAACACACGTAGAAGATAATGTTATTCCCAGACTAGAAAGACTTCAGGGAGTAGCTTCAGTTGATTTAACAGGTGGATTAGATCGTGAGATCTTAATTGAATTAAATAAAAACAAAATGGAAAACTATGGTGTTGATTTTAATTCAATTACCCAGAATTTACTTTTAGAAAACTTTAATTTATCGGGTGGTAAGATTAACCGCGGTAATGTAGAGTATATAGTAAGAGTCACTGGTAAGTTTGAAAGTGTTGACCAGATTAGAGAGGTATTAATCCCCACGGGTTCAGGTAGGGGATTTGTTAAACTCAGTGAACTTGGAACTGTAAAAGATACCTATAAAGAAATGAACAGTGTTGCTCGTGTAAACGGTGAAGATAGTATCGGATTAACTATTCAGAAACAAACCGATGCCAATACTGTAACAGTAGCAAATAGAGTACGGGATGAAATTAAGGCATTGAAAAATGAATATCCGAACTTAAATATGGTTCCGATCGCTGACCAAGCTGAATATATTGAACAATCAATCAACAGTGTTTATCGAAATGCCATTTTAGGTGGTTTACTTGCAATTTTAGTATTGTTTCTTTTCTTAAGAAACTTTAGAAGTACTATCATAATTGGATTGGCAATACCGATTTCCATTGTAACTACCTTCCTATTATTATATTTTGGTGGTTTGACAATCAATATAATTTCATTAGGTGGACTTGCCCTCGGAATAGGTATGCTGGTCGATAACTCGATAGTGGTTTTAGAAAACATCTATCGTTATAAACAGTACGGTTTAAATCGTATAGAGGCAGCCAGCCGTGGTAGTGAAGAAGTTGGGATGGCTATTGCAGCTTCTACTTTTACAACAATAGTTGTGTTTTTACCTGTTATTTTTGTAGAAGGACTTACTGCCCAAATATTTAGAGAATTAGCTTTAACAGTTAGTTTCTCATTGTTTGCTTCATTAATTGTAGCACTTACTTTAATACCAATGCTTTCATCAAAAATATTAAAGTTAAGTAAAAAACAAATGGACCTTGAAACAGAAACTAATATGGGCTTTATAAAAAGCAATTATCGCCAATCACTATCTTGGTTTCTCAGCCATCGGTGGATAATCGGTGTATTAATTGTAGTATTAATTGCTGCGGGTGGATTTTTAGGTACTCAACTTGGTACAGAGTTTCTACCACAGTTTGACCAAGGACAATTTACTGTTAATTATAGCTTACCTGTAGGAACTGTCCTTGAAGAAACCCAGGATGTTGGTGAAAAGATAGAAGATGAAATTAGTGAAATTCCTGAAGTAGAGACAATATTTACAAATATAGGTGTCGGAAATATGATGAGTGGTTCTTCTGCAAGTGAATCTGGCTCTTTTACAGTAATGTTAAAAGATTTAGAACAAAGAGATCGTTCTACAAGTCAGGTTATGGAAGAATTAAGGAAAAAAATCAAAGTTCCTGGGGCCGATATTAGTATCGAATCACAGAGTGGTTTCTTCGGACCAGGCGGTGGTCAGCCTATTAATATTAAAGTAGTAGGTGAAAATCTAGAAGAACTTGAAAGAATATCCGGTTTGGTAATGAATGAAATGAAACAGGTAGAAGGAGTCCGTGAAGTAGAAGATTCTTTTGAAGAAGGACGACCGGAATATTCAATTAGTATAGATAGATCATTAGCTGCACGATTAGGTTTGCGTGTTAGAAGTGTAGCGAATACAGTTAAAACTGTTATCTCTGGTGATGTAGCTACCCGCTATGAAGTGGGTGGAGATGAGTATGATGTGAGAGTTACTATGAATGAAAGTGATAAACAGAATATCGAACAGCTTAAAAACATTATGCTGCCTTCACCAACCGGAGCTAAGGTACCTTTATCAAGGGTAGCCAGTTTTGAATTGACAGAAGGACCTAAAGAAATTCTTAGAATAAATCAGGAAAGATATTCGGAAATAACAGCTTCACTTTATCAAACTGATTTGGGTACAGCAGTTAGCAAAATCCAAGAAAGGGTCGATGAAAATGTCGAACTACCTGAGGGTTATAGTATAAGATATGGTGGACAGTTCCAGGATTTACAGCAGTCATTTACTGATCTATTTTATGCATTTTTACTAGCAATTGTGCTGGTATATATGGTAATGGCTTCTCAGTTTGAATCCTTAGTCCATCCTTTAGTAATTATGTTTACAGTACCCTTAGCAATTGTAGGAGTTGTCTTTGGACTTTACGTTACTGGAACTACAATTTCTGTACCTGCTTTAATCGGTATCATAACCCTAGCTGGTATAGTAGTTAATAATGCTATAGTTCTTGTAGACTACATTAATAGAATGAGAGATGAAGGCAGAACCAAACATGATGCTATCTTAGAGGCTGGACCTATTAGATTAAGACCGATAATGATGACAGCGCTTACAACAATTTTAGCCTTAATTCCGTTATCATTAGGTATCGGTGAAGGTTCTGAATTACAACAACCATTAGCAGTAGTTGTAATTAGTGGTTTATTATTCTCCACTTTCTTAACCTTATATGTAATTCCGGTTATATATTCTGCATTTACAGATCTCAGTGACAAAATAAAAGGCGTATTAAGAAAAGTAATATAGTAAATAATTGAATCATTTATTAAATTATAACAAATGAGGAGTTGATGTTCCGTCATCAACTCCTCTATTTGTTTAACTCTTACAAAAAACCCATTAAATCTACTTAATATATTGTATTTTTATTATGATTATGTTAAAATGTAAAAGTGTTGAGGAATGAATAGCGAAATAATAATAGGTGGGGGTGACCGTTAGTGTTTATTTTAAAAATATTTCATTTAATCATTGCAATTTCGGTAATAGTAGGAGTCTTACTTCAATCAGGTAAAAGTGCTGGTATGTCAGGTGTTATCGATGGCGGAGCCAGTCAATTTCTAGGTAAGAAGAGTAAAGGTCTTGATCAAAAATTAAGTAAATTTACAACAGTAGCTGCTGTAGTATTTATGATAACTTCTTTAGTTTTAGCATTTATCTAAAAAGCAAATATAGAACCGGAGGTGTTCGACGATGATATTTTATACTCCTATTGCAGGAGTAATCGCACTATTATTCGCACTATACATGGCCAAGAAAGTTAAAAAATCAGATATGGGTAATGATAGAATGAAGGAACTATCAAAATCTATCAATGAAGGAGCAATGGCTTTTTTAGGTCGTGAATACAGAATTTTAGTGTTTTTCGTATTAATTGTTGCAATTATAATGTCTTTTACAGGTAATTTAGGTTGGCAGACTGCCGTTTCATTTATATTGGGAGCAATATTTTCTGGACTTGCCGGATTTATCGGTATGCAGATTGCTACTCAGGCTAATTCCCGAACAACCCAGGCCGCCAGAAGCAGTTTGAATGAAGCTTTACAGGTAGCTTTTTCAGGTGGTTCGGTAATGGGAATGTCAGTTGTTGGATTAGGTACACTTGGACTTGGAATTTTATATATCTTCTTTACAAAAAATATTGATTATATTCGAGGTTTTGCTTTTGGAGCCAGTTCGATAGCTCTTTTTGCACGTGTTGGTGGTGGAATTTATACCAAAGCCGCTGATGTGGGGGCTGATTTAGTTGGTAAGGTAGAAGCTGGTATTCCAGAAGATGATCCCAGAAACCCCGCAGTTATCGCTGATAATGTAGGAGATAATGTCGGTGATGTTGCAGGAATGGGAGCAGACCTTTTTGAATCATATGTTGGTTCTATAGTAGCTGCTATGACACTAGGAACTATCATGAGTGTTAATCATGTATTAACTCCACTATTACTCGCATCAGTTGGAATTATTGCAGCGATTATAGGGAGTCAGTTTATTAAAGCCAAAGAAGGTGGAAACCCCGCTAAAGCATTAGAAAAAGGAACAATCGCTAGTGGTATACTTGCAATTGTTGGTGCCTTCTTTTTAATAAGATTTATGATTGGAGATATGGGCGTATTCTATGCTGTACTAGCAGGATTACTAGCCGGTATTTTAATTGGTAGAATTACAGAATATTATACATCGGAAGAATTTGGTCCAGTTAAATATATAGCAGAACAGTCTGAATCTGGTGCTGCTACTAATATTATTAGTGGACTTTCAGTGGGTATGAGAAGTACTCTCTTCCCAATTTTAGTAATTGCAGTTGTAATATTTATTGCATACCATTTTGCAGGACTTTACGGAATTGCAATGGCTGCAGTAGGTATGTTATCTACAACAGGAGTTACTTTATCAATTGATGCTTACGGCCCAATCGCAGATAATGCGGGCGGAATTGCCGAAATGGCAGAACTACCCCCTGAAGTTCGTGAGATTACAGATCAATTAGATTCAGTTGGTAATACAACAGCTGCGATTGGTAAAGGTTTTGCAATTGGTTCAGCTGCTTTAACAGCTTTATCATTATTTGCGGCTTTTTCTTCAGCAGTAAATTTAGAGTCAATAAGCCTTACAAATCCTAATGTTATTATTGGGCTATTCATTGGAGCTATGTTACCATTCCTCTTTTCTTCATTAACAATGGAAGCTGTAGGAAAAGCGGCTTTTCAGATGATTGCCGAAGTAAGAAGACAGTTCAAAGAAATTCCTGGAATAATGGAAGGTACAGGCACTCCTGATTATAAGAAATGTGTAGACATTTCAACCGCAGCAGCCTTAAAACAGATGGTAATACCCGGTCTGTTAGCTGTAATTGTGCCTATAATAGTTGGACTATGGAACGTACAGGCCCTTGGTGGTCTTCTTGCAGGTGCATTAAGTACCGGAGTTCTATTAGCTATTATGATGGCAAATGCAGGTGGAGCCTGGGACAATGCGAAAAAATATATTGAATCCGGACATTTAGGTGGAAAAGGTACAGAAACACATTCTGCCTCAGTTGTCGGTGATACAGTTGGTGATCCGTTCAAAGATACTTCTGGACCATCACTTAATATATTAATTAAGTTAATGACTATTGTTTCCCTAGTATTCGCACCACTATTCCTATAATAAAAATAGAATTAAAAGAAATTATAATATTAAGATATAAAAAAGGCAATTATCTTCTGCGAGGGGGATTTTTGCCTTTTTTTAATTTTTATAACTGAGGTGATATAATAATGTTAGGAAATGACAATATGTGTTTTGCCTGTGGAGAAGATAATCCAATTTCTCTCGGCCTGAATTTTGAAAAGAGTGGAGATAAAAAGGTTAAAGCAGAATTTGAACCTAAAGAGGTGCATCAAGGATATAAAGGAATAATGCATGGTGGTTTAATTTCAACATTACTAGATGAAGCAATGGCAAAAGTATTATCTTTAAATAATATTTTAGCTTTGACCGCTAAAATGAATATTCGATTTAGACAACCAGTATCGATTGATAAAAAATTATTAATAACAGCTGAAATTATAAAAAACAAAACAGGATTATACTTTACCGAAGCAGAAGTAAGAGATATAAATGGAGATCTTTTTGCTGAAGCAGAAGCTAAATTTATGAAAGTAGAGGAGGAATAATCAATGGAAAGAGAAAAAGCATATGAACTGGTTAAAGAAAATATTTCACAGGAGAATCTTGTAAAACACTGTTTGGCAGTAGAAGCTGTAATGAGAAGGTTAGCAGAATATTTTGATAAGGATGTAGATAAATGGGGTTTAACAGGACTTCTTCATGATATTGACTATGAACAGACTTCAGATGATCCTGAAAAACATAGTATAGTAGGGGCAGAAATGTTAGATGATATGGGATTAGATGATGATATGGTATATGCTGTAAAGGTGCATAACCATGAACACGGTCTTGAAAGAAAATCTTTGATGGATAAAGCTCTATATGCAAGTGATCCTTTGACAGGGTTAATTGTGGCATCAGCCTTAATTCACCCTGAAAAAAGTTTAGATGCAGTTGATACTGAGTTTGTAATGAATAGATATTCCGAGAGTTCCTTTGCTAAAGGAGCAGATCGAGATGTAATAGCTTCTTGTAAAGAGATGGACTTAAATTTAGAGGAATTTATTGGACTAGCATTGGAAGGTATGCAATCAATTTCCGATGAATTAGGACTTTAAAGAATGAATAAAATAGATACAAGAAATTTTAGTTAAAATAATTTGTATATTGAAGCATGGCTTAACCTATGAGGAGGTTATATTATGAGTGCAAGACAGAAATTGTTAGAATTTTTAAAAGAAGAGGCTTATCGCCCAATGAAAAAAGAGGAGTTAATAAGAGAGTTTGAGATTGCTCCTGAGCAGAAAAAACATTTTGAAGAAATAATTAAACAGTTAGAAGAAGATGGGAAAATTTATAAAAATAAAAAAGGAAGGTATGGACTACCTGAAAAGTTCGATCTTGTGGCAGGTAGAATTGATAAAAATCCCCGCGGATTTGGTTTCTTAATCCCTGATGAACCTGGCCATGAGGATATATTTATTAACCCCTCTAACCTAAACGGTGCCATGCATAATGATAAAGTTTTTGTAAAAAAAGTTCCTGGTAGCCGAGGCAAAAAAGCTGAAGGTGAAGTAGTAGATATTATTGAAAGGGTTAACAAGCAAATTGTTGGTAAATTTGAAAAAGTTAAAAACTATGGATTTGTAGTCCCTGATAATAAAAGAATTAACTTTGATATATTTGTGCCTGGACGGGCTATGAGTGATGCCAAAAATGATCAAAAAGTAGTGGTTGAAATAACCGAATGGCCAAAGAAGAATAGAAATCCTGAAGGTAGAATAACAGAAATACTCGGTTACCAAGATGAAAAAGGTGTAGATATCGAAGCGATTATTAGACAGTTAGACCTTCCAGGTGACTTCCCTGGTCCTGTTAAAAATGAAGTTGCTAGAATCAGTGAAGAAATTCCAGAAGAAGAAATCAAAAAGAGAAAAGATCTGAGAGATTTACCAATGGTCACAATTGATGGTGAAGATGCTAAGGACTTTGATGATGCAGTTTCTATTGAAAAACTGGCTGATGATAAAGTTAGGCTAGGTGTTCACATTGCTGATGTAACATATTATGTAAAAGAAGATAGTAACTTAGATCAGGAAGCATTACATCGTGGAACCAGTATCTATCTTGTTGATCGTGTAATTCCAATGCTGCCTGAGAAATTGTCCAATAATCTATGTAGTTTAAGACCCCAGGAAGATCGTTTAGCAATGACAGTATTTATGGACTTTAACTTAAATCCTATCTCTCTAGAAGACTATGAGATTATGGAGTCAGTTATTAGATCAAATCACAGGATGACATATAATGAAGTTACAGGAATATTAAAACATGAAAACCAAGAGCTAAGAGGATTATACAGTGATTTCTTAGAAGAATTAGAATTAATGAATAAGCTGCGTGATAAATTAAGGACTAAACGTTTCAGTGGAGGAAGTATTAATTTTGAGAGACAGGAAGTTAAAGTCATTCTAGATGATCAGGGTAAACCGATTGATATCCAGGAAGAAAGACACGGAGTAGCAGAACAATTAATTGAAGAGTTTATGATTAAGGCCAATAATGTTGTAGCCCAAGATATTTATTGGAAAGAAGAGCCCTTCATATATAGAATACATGAACAACCTGATGAAGAACGGTTAAAAGAATTTAATGAATTTATCCATAACTTTGGGTACCATGTAAAAGGTATTGAAAACGAAGTCCATTCCAGTGCTTTACAAGATATTTTAGATCAAGTAGCCGGTGAACCCGAGGAACATTTGATTAATACAGTATTATTAAGAACCATGAAAAAAGCTGTTTATAGTCCGCATAATATAGGGCATTATGGATTAGGAATAGAACATTACTGTCACTTTACTTCTCCGATAAGAAGATATCCTGATCTAATGATCCACAGGATTATCAAGGAAGTAATTAAGAAAGGCAAATTAAGTGAAAACAGAAGAGAATATCTAGAAGAAGAAATTCCTAGTATTGCAGACCACAGTTCTTTACAAGAAAGAAGAGCCATGGAAGCTGAAAGAGATTCAGTAGCTCTTAAAAAGATTGAATATATGAAAGATAAAGTTGGTGAAGAATTCAAAGGTGTTATTAGTGGAATAACTAGTTTTGGTTTCTTTGTTGAACTATATAATACAGTTGAGGGACTAGTCCATGTAGAGGATCTAACAGATGATTATTATCACATTAGACAAGACATCCATGCCTTAGTAGGTGAAAGAACAAACCGTAGATTTACCCTAGGAGATGAAGTAGAGGTTAAAGTAACAAAGGTTAATCCAGAAGAAAGAGAGATCGACTTTATTCTGGCTGAATGATTTAAGGAGTGGTAAGATATGAGTAATGATATTAAGATTATAGCAAGAAACAAAAAGGCAAAGCACGATTATAATATTGAAGAAACCTATGAGGCTGGTATTATTCTCAAAGGTACTGAAATCAAGTCAATTCGTGCTCGTAATGTTCATTTAAAAGATAGTTTTGCTCTAGTAGAAAAGGGTGAAGTATTTCTTTACAATATGCATATAAGTCCTTACAAAGAAGGTAATAGATATAACCATGATCCAGAACGAAAAAGGAAACTTCTTTTACACAAAAATGAAATAAGGAAACTAATTGGATATACTAAGCAAAAAGGTTATACTCTTGTACCCTTAAGTATATATCTTAAAAATAATTTAGCTAAAATAGAACTAGCCTTAGCCAAAGGTAAAAATGTCCGCGATAAGCGTCGCGATATTGCAGAAGAAACTGCTAAACAAGATATAGAAAGAGCTTTCAGAAGAAGATTGAAGGGTAAAGACTATTAATAACAAGTGGGGAGATATCCGTTGTATTAAATAAAAGCATAAAGGGGGTTTTATAGTTGCCTCAAGATGTAGACTATTCTCAAAAGTTAAGACCTCAGATTCATTTTTCTCCACCCAAAAACTGGTTGAATGATCCAAATGGACTTGTATATTATAAAGGGGAATATCATTTATTCTACCAACATAATCCAACAGCCAGTATATGGGGTAACATCCATTGGGGTCATGCGGTAAGCGAGGATCTATTGAACTGGAAACATTTAGATATTGCTTTAAAACCGGATGAATATGGTTTAATGTTTTCAGGAAGTGCAGTAGTAGACCATAATGATACTAGTGGCTTTTTTGATGGTGAAGATGGACTAGTAGCTATTTATACTTCTGCTTTACCACAAAAACACAAAGATTATTATTTACAGCAGCAGTGTATAGCTTACAGTAAAGATCAGGGCCGGACCTGGATTAAATATGAAGATAATCCTGTTATTGAGAATAAAAGATGGAAAGATTTTCGTGATCCCAAAGTATTTTGGCATAAAGAAACAGAGAGTTGGGTAATGGTTGTCACAAATGGTAAAAAAGTTAATTTTTATAGATCAGATGATTTAAAAAACTGGGAATTTACCAGTGATTTTGCTTGTAATGCCTTTCAATTTGAAGGGGTGTGGGAATGCCCTGATTTGATAAAATTACCTGTTGAAAACAAAGCCGAAGAACAAGAATGGTTGCTTCAGACCGGATTTCAGGATAATAGTTTAGCTGGTGGTTCTGGCAGTCAATATTTTGTGGGAGAATTTGATGGCTACCAGTTTAAGAATCTAAATCCTGACCAAAAGACCTTTTGGGTTGATTACGGCCAGGATTTTTATGCGGTTCAGTCCTGGGCTAACTTGCCCCAAAGCCAAAATAGGGAGGTCTGGATTGCCTGGATGAACAATTTAGCCTATTCTGATACTCTTCCAACTAATGATTGGCGTGGAGTACTTTCTATCCCTAGAGAAATTACTTTAGCAGAATACAATAATGAATACTACTTAAAACAAAAACCAATCTCTGAATTAGAAAAGCTGAGAGAACATGATCATTCTGTTAAGGAACATGATATTCAGAATGTCTTTGATTATAAGATAAATTATGATCCTTTTGAAGTTAAATTCACAGCAGAAATCGGTCCCAGAGATAAAATGGATATAAATTTAATTCGAGGTAATAATTTAAGAATTAGCCTACTTGTTGACAAACAAAACAAAGAGATAGTTTTAAGAAGATCATTTAATATTGATTCCAAAATTGGGAAGGTATTTAATGATACACATAGTGCTCAGCTTTTTGAAGTAAGAGAAAAAATTGATATTCAATTTATAATTGACCGTTCTACCTTAGAGATATTTATAAATGATGGTGAAATAGTCTTTAGTGATTTAATATTTCCTGATGATATCGACAAAACAATCTTATCAATTGAATCCAACAGTGAAAATGGGAAATTACATGATATAGAAATCAATAAACTGCATAGTATCTGGGAATAAAAACTAAAAGGGGGCTAACATGAAAATTTATACGAGAAGTGGAGACAAAGGAAAGACAAGTCTTTTTGATAATTCAAGAGTACCAAAAGATTCTGCCCGTGTGGAAAGTTATGGAACTCTAGATGAATTAAACTCACATTTAGGGATGGCAAGAAGTCTAGTCGATGATGAAAACATATCAGAAATAATAAAAAGAATCCAACGAGAATTATTTGATGTAGCGGGAGAATTAGCTACTCCAGATGGGGATGATTTTCCGGAAAAAATTCAACAAAAAAATATAGAAGAATTAGAAGAAATAATCGATAACCTCTTAGAAAAAATGAATAAAGAACAACTTTCTAAATTCATTATCCCGGGTAGTAACAGATGTTCAGCTGCTCTTCATATTGCTAGAACAATCTGTAGAAGAGCTGAACGCAGAATTATTACTCTTGCTCGAGAAGAAGAAATTAGAGAAGTACTTCTCAAATATGTTAACCGTTTATCTGATGTAATCTATTCACTTGCGCGGTATGTAGAAACAGAACTCGACTATGTTGATTTTAAAACTGAAGAAGAATAATAAAAGGGATTGATAATATGAGATTTGATGAAAGAGATATTATGTTTGCCCGGATCAATTATGAACCAGGGACAAAAATATATGAAGAATATTATAAGAAAAACCCCGAGAAAAAAGAAATGGATGATTTTTTAAGATCCCTGCCAGGCTTCATGGTTGAGGAGGCTTTTTCTTTTGATCCTCTTAATTCTGGGTTGGTAAATGCTACTTATAGATTTCTAGGAGATTTAAAACAAAACGCTGAAGGTGAACCCAGCAAAGATCAATATGAGGTTGATAAAGATACAATAAGCAGTAAATTAAAACATATCGCCAAATATTATGGAGCTGACCTAGTAGGAATCACAGAAATGAAAGACGTATTTTATTACACCCATCGGGGACGTGAGAAAAAGCACCACGGAGAAAAAGTGGAAAATACTCATAAGTATGGAATTGTATTTGCAGTTGAATTAGAAAAAGACATGGTAAATAGAGCGCCTAAATTAGGTCAGAGTCTTGAAACATCCCGTGGCTATGTTAAAGCAGGTATGATAGGCATGATATTGAGCTATTACCTCAGAGAATTGGGATATGATGCACGTAACCATATGGATGGCAATTACCTCCTTACAGCCCCCTTTACAGCCGAAGCAGCTGGTTTGGGTGAAATTGGACGCATGGGTATTCTAATAACAAAAGAATATGGCCCAAGAGTAAGATTGGGAGTAGTAACCACTGATTTAGAATTAAATACAG
>JAIPEX010000041.1 GCA_021736945.1 Halanaerobiales bacterium
GCATTATTAAAGCCTATAACATGGCTGGATATGATGCTGCTACTATTGGTAATCACGAACTTCAAGATTATCCTATGGACTTCTTTGAAAAAGCTAAAGCAGGCGCAAAATTTCCATTTGTATCTGGAAATGTTGTAATGGCTAATAATGAAAGCGAAAATTATGTTAATCCTTATGTAATTTTAAACAAAAAAATTAATGGAGAAAATGTAAAAGTTGGAGTTATTGGATTTGTTCCACCTCAAACAATGCGCTGGGGTAAAGATAATGTTGAAGGTAATGTAGTTGTTAAAGATATTTTACCTAAAGCTAAGGAATTAATCCCTGAAGTGGCCAAAAAATCAGATATCGTAGTCGTATTAAGTCACTCAGGCCTATCCACAGCTCCTCAAGATTCTTATGATGCTAGAGAAAATGCATCCTATTATCTAGCTCAAATTGACGGAGTAGACGCAATGATCATGGGCCATCATCATAACAAATTCCCAGGCGGATATGAAGACGTAGAAAATGTAAATTCAGAAGAGGGTACTATATTTGGTGTACCTGCAGTTATGCCTGGATCATGGGGTAGCTCACTTGGCGTAATCGACCTTGAAATTGAAAAACAAAATGGGGAATGGAACGTAATTTCTCATAATGTTAGATTAGAACAAGTTACTAAAGATACACAATCAAGTGCTGAAGTAGAAGCAATTGCTAAAGACAGACATGAAGCTACTATTGAATATGTAAGAACTCCAATTGGAGAAAGTGATAGAGATATCACATCTTATCTTGCACGTGTACAAGATTCTTCTGTAACACAAATTGTAAATGATGCTCAAATTTGGTGGGCAAAAGATGTCTTTAGTTCTGGAGAATATTCAGACCTTCCAATCTTATCTGCTGCAGCTCCATTCCAAGCTGGACGTCAAGACGCTAGTTACTTTACTGAAGTAGATGGTGGAGATGTCACTATTGGAGATGTAACTGATATCTATATCTATGATAATGAAATCGCCGTAATGCAATTAAACGGTGCTCAAATAGTTCAATGGTTAGAAAGAAGTGCAGAAAACTATAATCAAATCGATCCAAATAAATCAGGGGAACAAGAACTTCTAAATCCTGAATTTTCTGCCTATAACTATGACGTAATTGAAGGAATTGAATATCAAATTGATGTAACTAAGCCTAAAGGTGAAAGAGTAGTTAACGCAACTTATAATGGAGATCCATTAACAGAAGATATGGAATTCTTAATTGTAACTAACGGTTATCGTGCAGGTGGTGGAGGTAACTTTAAGCCAACTGTAGACGAAGACCCCGTATATGCTCCTAGTGGTGTAACTAACCGCGGTATTATTATAGACTATATCCAGGCTAAAGGTACTGTTAACCCAGCACCTACTTATAACTGGAATATTAAACCATTTGATCCCGCTGGTACAGTTACATTCCGCTCCCATCCTGAAGCCATGGAATACATCAATAAATATAATATTCCTGGTATTGAAAAACTTAGAACCGATGAAAATGGTATGGGTGTTTACAAATTAGATGTAACTAAATAAGTAAAATAATATAAAGAGGCAGGCGAATCTTTCGTCTGCCTCTTTTTATAATGAAGGTGAAAACCATGAAGATTAAAGTAAATGATGAAATTGTTGAAATCTTTCAAGGTGCAATGGTTAAAGACGTTATAAGAAGTTATTCAAATAAAGAGTATAAAAAGGTTAAAAAAGGTGAGAAAATTATACAAGACCAGCACGGCAATATGGTTATGCCCAATGGAGAGTTAGTTGGAGACGAAGAATTTTTCATAGTTGATAAAGACAATTAAACACAATATATAAGGGGGAATTTTAAAGAATGACTGCATATTTAAAGAAAAATAAGTTGCTTATCAGTTTATTTGTGGTTGCTGCTTTTGTTGGTGCTCTTTTAATATCTCCACAAATGGCAAGTGCTTCTGAACACACCAAAAAAGTAGTTATTTTACACACTAATGATGAACATGGTTCAATAGAAAATTTCGCTAAAATTGCTAGTATAAGAGATCAATTAGAAAACAGTAATGAGTATGATGATGTCATTATTGTTAGTGGTGGAGATGCCTTTAGCGGTAATCCAGTAGTTGATGAATATGTAATAGATGGTGAAAATTTAAGAGGTAAACCAATGATTGACCTGATGAACGAAGTGGGTTATGAAGCTTCTGTTTTAGGTAATCATGAATTTGATTATGGCCAAGAAAGACTTAAGGCAAGTATGGAAATGGCTAATTATCCAATGCTTCTAGCAAATATTGAAGTTGACACAAATGAAGCAGATATTCCACAGCCAAAACCACATACTACAATAACAACTGATAGTGGTATAAAAATATCACTTTTAGGATTAATTCAGGTTCAAGAAAGTGGCTATCCTTCTACACTACCCACAAACTTATATGGACTGAATTATTTAAATCCTCGTGATACATTAGAAGAATACATGCATCTAAAAGATGAAAGTGATGCCTTTGTACTATTAAGTCATGTTGGCCACAATTGGAACCAAGAAGTAGCTAAAGAATTTAGTGGTATAGATGCTATTATTGGCGGTCACTCTCATACTGTTGTTGAAGAAGCAACAAAAGTACAAGACACTCTTATTGCCCAAGCAGGTAGTGATTTACAATTTCTTGGTAAAGTTGTATTAACTTTTGATGAAAATAATAATGTAATTGACTCTAAAGGTGAATTAATTAACTTAGAAGATGTAGAAAAAGAAAATGAAGCAGTTAAAGAAAAAATTGCATCTTATCAAGAAGATGTAGAAGAAATCTTCAGCAGAAAAATCGCTTATGTTGACAATAGAATTAGTGGAAATGGTAATTTAGGCGCCTTAATGACTGATGCTATTGTTAACTCTAATGATTTAGCAGAAATGGGACATGATATTGACTTTGCATTCCAAAATTCAGGTGGTATCAGAGTTGGAAGTATTGGACCAGATAACTTAACTGTTGGAGATATATTTGAACTAGAACCATTTGGTAACAATATTATTGTATATGAAATGACCGCACAACAAATCAAAGATATGATTGCTACCAATTATAAAAGAGATAATTCTATTGACTTAAGACCAGCTGGACTTAAATATGAAGTTATTGTTAATCAAGTAGGAGATGTAAAAAGAGTAGAGCTTACTGATATGGCAGGCAATAAAATTGAAGATGGTACCTATACAGTAGCTCACAACTCATATGTTGCTAGTTCCTATGATTTTGAAACAGAAACTGAAGGAAAAAATACCTATATCAGAGTTAATGATTCAATAATTCATTACATTGAAGATGTAATTAGTAATCAAAAATTACAAAGTTATTATGCAGAACAAGAACTTTCAAGAACCGATGTTACTATTGAAAAAGGCGGTTCTGGTAAGAAAGTAGGTTATACTGAAGTAGATCTATCTACTGTTGGCAAAGCAAATGGTTCTGTAAGCGCAGGTAATTTATTTGCAGATGCGGCAAGCCATGTACTTGATGTAGATGTAGGAGCATTCCCAAGTGATCAGCTAGCAACTGGAGCTACCTATCCTGGAAATAATGATATCTATAGTAGTTCACTTAATCTACTATATGCTAGTTTTGGATATGATAATAATATAACAATAGCTACTGTTACCGGTAGTGACCTTGAAAATATGTTACTCAGTCAAGCTAGATACTATGGTGAAGGACCTGTAATGACTCATGTATCTTCTGGAGTAGAATACACTGTCAAAATGAATGATGGTAAAATAGAGGACCTAATGATCTATATTGATGGCGAACGTGTAAAACCTGATCAAGAATATACATTTGCAGTTAACAGCTATGTATGGCAATACTATAGTGAAGCAGGAGATCCTATAAAGACAGAAACTACAAGTATGACAGAAAAAGAAGTCCTATTAGAATACTTAAATGAAGTAGGCACTGTAACAGATTCTGTCTTAGAAGAAAGAATTACAATTAAATAAATATTATATTTAAAAATCAATATGATATATCAAAGATCCCGGAATTATTACCGGGATCTTTTTTATTTAATTTTTCAACTAACACTTTAGTTATGCTTAAAACAATATTAATAATTCCTTATAGTTTGTATAATTTTTACAATAAATATTGAGTTTTAAACACTTATTTTGTCAATTATACTTGATTATATAGCAATATGGGTGTACAATGGTAAATGGTATATATTATTAGAAAGGAATGTTTTATGACTAAGCATACAAATATTATTAATCTCGCAGTTATTGCTCATGTAAATGCTGGTAAATCAACACTAGTAGATGCATTTTTAAATCAAAGTGGAGTTTTTAGAGAAAACGAAGAAGTAGAAGAATTTATAATGGATAGTAATGAACTTGAAAAAGAACGTGGAATAACTATTTATGCCAAAAACTGTTCAATCGAACATGATGGTTATAAAATTAATATAGTTGATACACCCGGTCACGCTGACTTTTCATCAGAAGTTGAAAGAATAATCAAGGCAGTAGATACTACTATTTTAGTAGTAGATTCAAGTGAAGGACCAATGCCTCAGACAAGATTTGTATTAAAAAAATCTTTAGAACAGGGTATCAAACCAATTTTGTTCATTAACAAAATGGATAAAAATAGTGAAAGAGCTGAAGAAGTAGTAGATATGGTATTAGATCTATTTATTGATCTTCAAGCAGATGATAAACAACTTGAATTTCCAATAATTTATGGAATTGCAAAGGATGGGATCGCAAACAAAGAAATTGATGGAGATAGCAAAGATTTAACTCCATTATTTGACACCATAATTGACCATGTCGAACCATATCCTGATTTAACTGATGAGCCATTACAATTACAAATCCATGACCTTGCATATGATGATTATCTTGGTAGAATCGGCATCGGCAGAATATATAGTGGTAGTATCAGTAAAAAACAAAATGTTGCTGTTTCTAAAAGAGATGGTAGTGTTAAAAAGGAAAAGGTAACTGAATTATTAGGATATAAAGGTTTAAGTCAAATCTCAACTGAGAAAGCAGGCAGTGGAGATATAGTCGCTGTAGCTGGTATACCTCATATCTCTATTGGAGAAACAATTTGTGATGTAGGTAAAGTAAAACCAATGGATACTATTAGAATAGATGAACCAACATTATCAATGAACTTTTCAGTCAATGATTCTCCGTTTTCAGGTCAAAGTGGAAAATATTTAACATCTAGAAATTTAAAGGCAAGATTAGAAAAAGAACAGGAAGTAAACGTTGGACTTAATGTTGAAAAACTAGAAGGTAGTAAAGGTTTTAAAGTTTCTGGAAGAGGAGAATTACACCTCTCAATACTTCTAGAACACATGCGTAGAGAAGGTTATGAAGTTTCTGTATCTAAACCTGAAGTTTTATATAAAGAAGAAGGGAATAAACTCTTAGAACCTGTTGAAAGAGTTATTGTTGAAGTCCCTGAAAAATATTCTGGTACTGTAATTTCAGAATTAAATCAACGTAAAGGTTTAATGCAATCGATGGATAAAGATAGTGATTATATAAGACTAAACTATTTAGTTCCAACCAGAGGTTTAATCGGTTATAAAAGTCAATTTATAACTGATACTAGTGGAGAAGGTACTTTAATCCGTTCCTTTGATAGATATGAAGAATATAAAGGGAAAATACCTCAAAGAACTAACGGAGATTTAATTTCTCAAAAAGAGGGAGTAGCTAGAGCTTATGCCCTTGATAACTTAAGTGAACGGGGTAAAATATTTATTAAACCTGGAACAAAAGTCTATGAAGGTATGATTATTGGAATGAACAACAAGGACAACGATTTAACTGTTAATCCCTGTAAAAATAAAAAACTTACCAATATGAGAGCTTCAGGTTCTGATGATTCTGTAAATTTAGCTCCACCGAAAGAATTTACTCTTGAAGAAGCTTTAGAATATATTAAAGATGATGAACTTGTAGAAGTTACACCTGATGCTATTAGACTTAGGAAAAAGATTTTAGACGAAAATTTACGTCAAAAACAAGAAAAATATAATTAATAACACAAATAATATAATATTTTAATTATCTTAAAGACCTGGGGAGCCCCAGGTCTTTAATTTTACTCAATTAACTAATAAATGTCTTAAATAATAAAATCACTTTTCATTTACTTTTTTGATGTTATATAATATCATTAAGTTAAATAAGATTATAAAAATTACTAGGGAGGTTTTTAAAATGAAAATTAAGGGTAGTGAAATTTTAGAAGAATTAAAGACTGTACTTTCTAGTAAAACAATTGATGCCCTCATACCTCCACTCATTTATGTTATTATTAATAGTTTTTTTAATCTAAACATAGCAGCAATTTCTGCTTTAACTATAGCTATTATATTTGGAATGATAAGAATAACTCGCGATCAACCCTGGAAATATGCCCTTGGAGGTATATTTTTGGTAAGTTTAGCTTCCGGATTAGCATATATTACTAAAAGTGCTGCTAGTTATTTCATTCCTGCTATAATTAGTAGTTCAGTCCTATTAATTTTAACATTAGGTAGTATAATAATAGGTAAACCCTTAGCCGCTTGGGCAAGTCATTTAACAAGAGGTTGGCCTTTAAAATGGTTTTGGCGAAAAGATGTAAAACCAGCTTATCGAGAAGTAACCTGGTTTTGGAGTATTTTCTTATTAATGAGGCTCATTTTACAAATAATTCTTTATAGAATCGGCGAAACTGCCCAACTAACTTGGGCTAATATATTATTGGGTTGGCCTTTCACCATACTTATCCTTATTTTCAGTTATATATATGGTATATGGCGTCTCAATGATTTAGGAGGGCCAGGGGTTCATGAATTTAAAGAAGGCAAAGAACCACCCTGGGAAGGTCAAAATCGAGGATTTTAAATTTAACATATTTAAAAAATAATTAATACAATATTTAAGGAGCGTATATTATTGTTAAAAAAGGCAAAAAACATTTTAAAAAATTACTATGGCTATGAAAATTTTAGGGATGCACAAAAAGATGTAATCGAAAGTATCTTAAATAAAAATGACACAGTTGCTGTAATGCCAACTGGATCAGGAAAATCAGTTTGCTACCAAATCCCTTCATTAATATTTGATGGAGTAACAATTGTTATTTCACCTTTGATTTCTTTAATGAAAGATCAGGTAGATGCTTTACAGGAAATGGAGATTCCCGCTACTTTTATTAATAGTTCTATCAGCTATACAGAAATTAAAAAAAGATTAGAAGAAATACAAAATGGTAAACATAAATTATTATATATAGCCCCAGAACGTTTAAGTTCAGCTAAGTTTTGGAATTTACTAAATAATTTAGATATTTCATTATTAGCTATAGATGAAGCACACTGTGTTTCTCAATGGGGTCATGATTTTAGACCTAGTTATCTTTATATAGAAAAAATGATAAATCAATTAAATAATAGACCCGTTGTAGCTGGATTTACCGCCACTGCTACCCCAGAAGTAAGAAAAGATATAATTAAACAACTTAAATTAAAAAATCCCGATGTTTATGTCAGTGGGTTTGATAGAGAAAACTTAACCTTTACTTTAAGGCGAGGGGTTAATAAGGATCAATTTGTACTTGATTATGTTAAAACAAATAAAAAAGAGACCGGAATAATATATGCAGCGACCCGAAAAGAAGTTAATAGAATAAATGGAATACTAAAGGACAATGGGTATAAATCTGATCGTTATCATGCAGGTTTATCTGATAAAAAACGTCATCAAACACAGGAAGCTTTTTTATATGATGATATTAATATTGTCGTTGCAACTAATGCTTTTGGTATGGGTATTGATAAATCAAACGTACACTTCATTATTCATTATAATATGCCCAAAAATCTTGAATCATATTATCAAGAGGCAGGAAGAGCAGGCAGAGATGGAGAACCCAGTGAATGTATTTTACTCTACTCTCCCGGGGACCAACAGATCCAAAAATTTTTAATAAATCAAACAGAAACTACTGCTAAAAGAAAACAAAAACAAATGCAAAAACTTCAAAAAATGGTTGATTATTGCCATACTACTAACTGTCTGAGAAAATATATCCTATCATACTTTGGTGAAAAAGATTTAAATAATAAATGTGGTAACTGCAGTAATTGTAATGATTCTCGGCAATTAACGGATATTACTGAAGAAGCTCAAAAGATACTTTCCTGTGTTTATCGGATGGATGAACGCTGGGGAGCAACAATGATAGCCCGTGTTTTAGCAGGGTCTAAAAACAAAAAAGTTTTGAGCAATAATTTTGATAAAATATCAACATATAATATAATGCCTAACTATACTATAAAAGATATTAAAGAACAAATTAACATGCTTGCTGCTGATGGTTATTTAAATTTCACAGAGGGTAAATATCCTATTATAAAATTAAATAACTTATCTTTTAAAGTACTCAAGGGTAAAGCTAAAGTTAAATTAAGAATAGAAAAGAAATACCATAAAATTAGCACTGATAATGATCTGTTTTCAGAACTTAAAAAGTTAAGAAAACAAATCTCTCAAAATGAGGGAGTACCACCTTATGTTATATTCCATGATAAAGCTCTGCGAGAAATGAGCTATTATTTACCTGTAGATAATCATTCAATGCTTAAAATTAGTGGGGTTGGATCAGTCAAATTCAAAAAGTATGGTAGAAAATTTATTGAAATCATAAAAAAATTCAAGTAAAATATTAATCAAATATAATTTCCAGTAGGGAGTGTTTATACTAGATGAATAATAAAGAAAAAGTTGGAGGTCGCGCCTACTCAAATGGGGTACGACTTAAAAATAAACATAAATCAGTGAAAGCATATTATGATAATAATGGTAATATTAGAATCCAAACCAAACTTGTTAAACAAAACAAGTTTATAGAACAAATTAAAAAGGTCCCTCTAATTAGAGGTATTGCAGTTATAATCTTTGCTATCTTATCTTTTTTAAAAGAAGTTTTCAAAGAACCTAAAAAATACTGGTTTGTCTTTTTAATATTAATGGCTGAGGTTTTGTATATGTTTTTACCTAGTGATTCAAGTTCTGCTATTCAGGGAATAGTCTTTTTAATCTATATTTCTATTCCCATCATTTTGTTATTTGTTTTTAAAAATAGTGTTTCAGAAGTCTTAAAATTCCATGGGGCAGAACATAAAGCTGTAAACTATTATGAAAACGACTACCAAGGTGATATAGCTTCTTATTCTAGAATTCACCGTAGATGTGGAAGCAATATTGTTTTTTTCTATATTATAATTTCCATCTTGGCTGGTTTTTTTGAACTTGGTTTACCATTAATCTTACAGGAAATTTTAATTTTAGGTATAGCATATGAAGCTATTAAATATCTACCAGAAAAGCTATTAGGAATTCCTTCCCTATTCCAAAAATTATTTGCTCGCGAACCTGATCAAAGACAATTAAAAGCTGCAGAGGCTGCTTTAGAAGTATTAACTAATAAGGTTTAATTTATAATTAATATAGAGAAAACTTAAAATAGGAGAGAAATCAAGATATGGAAGATATAAACTATTTGAAATTATTATCAAATCAATATCCAAATGTTCCAGCGGTTAGTACAGAAATAATAAACTTAAAAGCAATTTTAAACTTACCAAAAAGCACAGAACATTTTCTTACTGATTTACACGGGGAACATAAAGCATTTCAGCACATGCTGAAAACTGCTTCAGGTGTAATAAAGTATCAGATAGATCAAATATTTTCTGATGACCTAGATATCT
This sequence comes from Halanaerobiales bacterium, assembly GCA_021736945.1. GTDB lineage: Bacteria > Bacillota > Halanaerobiia > Halanaerobiales > M55B127 > M55B127. The sequence continues at coordinate 9,780 of JAIPEX010000041.1, forward strand.
CAGAAAAAAATGAATTAGCAACTCTTATATATTATCCAGAAGAAAAATTAAATTTATTAAAAGAAAACAGAGAACTTACTGATGAATGGTATAAAAATTCTTTAAATAGAATTATAAAAATATGCAAAGAAGTTTCATCTACTTACACTCGTTCTAAAGTCAGGAAAGCCTTACCTCAAAAATTTGCCTATATTATTGAAGAACTGCTTCATTTAAAAAAACAAGATCAAAATAAAAAAGAATATCACGATCAAATTATCTCAACTATTATAGAAATTGGGCAAGCAGAAAGTTTTATTATCTCTCTGTCTAACTTAATCCAAACCTTTTCAATTGATAAATTACATATTATTGGTGATATTTTTGATAGAGGTCCTAACCCCCATAAAATTTTAGAAGAATTAAAAGAACATCATAACTGTGATATACAATGGGGTAACCATGACATCTTATGGATAGGGGCAGCTCTTGGCCAAAGAGCATTACTAGCTACAGCTATCAGGATTACTCTCAGATATGGTAATCTTGAATTACTTGAAGAAAATTATGGGATTAACATGCGTCCTTTAGCCCGATTAGCTAACCATTATTATAAAAAAGATGTTCATGATAAATTCTATCCTAAAGAAATTAACAAGGAATTAGATGAAAAAGAAAAAAGTATCATATCTCAAATGCATAAAGCAATAGCAGTTATCCAGTTTAAACTTGAAGGAAATCTTATCAAAGAAAGATCAGAATTCAAAATGAATGAAGTCCTTTATTTAGATAAAATTGATTATGAAAAAGGAACTATAACTATTGGGGGAAAAGAATACGAACTAACTGATAAATATTTTCCTACGATCGATCCAGAAAACCCCTATAAACTTAATAATCAAGAAAAAGAAGTAATTGAACAACTAAGTCATTCCTTTAAAAATAATGATAAACTACAAAATGACATTAGATTTTTATTTAATAATGGTAGTATGTATTTAAGATACAATGACAATTTGTTATTCCACGGTTGTGTTCCATTAAATGAAAATGGAGAATTTTCAACTTGGGAGATAGATGGAATAGAATACAAAGGGAAAAAATTATTGGATTTTTTTGATGATATAATCAGAAAAAGTTATTCTTACAAATATGAAGAAACAGATTACAGAGATTGGTTATGGTACTTATGGCGTGGTGAATTATCTCCACTCTTTGGCAAAAATATGATGACCACTTTCTGTCGTTATTTCACTAATGATACTTCCTTATATGTAGAAGAAGAAAACCCATATTATAAAGCAAGAGAAAATGAAGCTATCTGTGATAAAATTTTAAAAGAATTTAATTTGAATCCTGAAAATGGTCATATTATAAATGGTCATACACCTGTTAAAGAAAAACATGGTGAAAGTCCGATCAAAGGCAACGGAAAATTATTAGTTATTGATGGAGGGATTGCAGCTGCTTATCAAAAGAAAACTGGTATTGCTGGTTATACATTAACATACAATTCAGCAGAAATGAGACTGATTTACCATAAACCTTTCATCTCTAAAAAACTAGCCGTTAAGGAAGGTAATGATACTGTATCATCAAAACGGATTGTTAAATTCACAGATAAAAAGAAAATATCAGATACAGATATTGGGGACAAACTGCAAAAGAAAATTAATAATCTTATGCAACTATTAGAAGCATATAACAAAGGTATTCTTAAAGAAAAGTATTAAGTTCATTTTTAAAAAGGAATAATCCTCCTTATGGTGAATAATAATAATAAGGAAGATTTGATAAAATTCAATTTTTTTGTTATTCATAATTAAATTAAAAAAGGGGGGTTATCATGAAAAAGCTTCTTCTTTTTACACTGATTATGGTTTTTCTATTTAGCACTGTTACAATGGCCCATCCACCTCAAAATGTAAATGTAAAATTTAATATGGAAGATAAAATGCTCACTGTAGAAGTCACCCACAATGTTGGAGGAAGTAATACCAGTCATTATGTCGAGGAAATTATCGTAACTAATAATGATGAAGAAATCGTGATGCAAAAACCTGGTCAACAGCTCAACAACAAAGAAATGTTTTACTACTACATGCCTGGACTAGAAGATGGTGATCAAATAACTATAAATGCTATTTGCAGTATTCAAGGTAATAGAAATGTTAATTATACAATAACTTCCGCAACCGCTAATTAACATTTTTATATGATGAGACAAAGTTAACGCCTTAGTCTAATTTGTGACTAAGGCGTTTAATCTTGTATATTTAATTTTTTAATATAATTTTTTCATTAAAATTCCTTATTTTTTCTTTTTTGTAGTGGTGCCAATAATTTTATAGAGGGGACACCAGCCTAAGGCTGCAGTGAAAATAGGGATCACACCGATAATACCCCACCAGCTATTATACATTATGCCAGCTCCGATAATTAAAACGCCAAGAATATATCTAATGATCTTATCAGTACTCCCAACATTTTTTTCCATTAATAATTCCCCCTTTATAGTTCTTAAATAATATTATAACATATTAGCTTAAATTTTTATATAATTTTAATATGATTTTGTTATATATCAGTTTTATAATTACAAAAAATGACTATTAAATTCAACAATACAGAAAGGAGAATTAGTATGACTCTTACTCTAGGATTATTCCTCCTCATTATCACTATCTTTCTTATAAATGATAGTAATAATTCTCATTCTAACAAAAAGTATGATAATAAGGCATTAATAATTGATACTGAAACAACCGGCTTAACAAGAACTGATGAATTTATAGAAATTACTTCAATCTTAGTTGAATTTGATAAACAAGGAAATTTGACTATCATTGATAAATATACTGGTCTAAGAGAACCAAATGTAGATATTGATCCGAAAGCACAAGAAGTCCATAACATAGATCATCAGATGCTTAAAAACAAACAAATAGACCATCAAAAGTTAAATGAATTATTTAACCAAACCGATTTGTTAGTTGCTCACAACGTATCTTTTGATAAAAAATTTGTTAAAAAAGAAATTAATAACCTAAATAATAAAGTATGGTTATGTAGTATGAATGGAATCAGATGGTATCAGAAAGGTTTTAATTCTAAAGGACTACAATACTTATTAAGTGCCCATGATATTGATCCAGAACAAGCCCATAGGTCAGAATCAGATGTTAAGGCATTAATTGAATTACTTAACTATAAAGTAACTTCAAACGATACCTATTTTAAACAACTGCTAAATAATTATAATATCAAGGAACAAGATATTGATTTCTAATATTTTTAAAACAACATTAATAATCAGCTAATATTATAAATATAATGTCACCTTTTAATAATTTCAATCCACACTCATTAAAAGGTGATATTCTTATTTTGAATCCCTTCAAACTTACCCCCTTAATAAAAGAACTTACCTAAAAATATCTTACCAAAATAATTATTTATCTGCTTAAATTATAACTTACTATAAGAATATATTTTTATCACATTTAACATCAGATCTATGTCAAAAAACCCTTCCTTTAAGTGTTTTACATATCTAAAAAACATATAATTTAAATGTTTAGGTAAAGATGTATTATAAATAAAGTAAAGGTACAGTAGATTCTTATCTGGAGATTAATATAACTAGAAACAGATTAAATCATACTCCCTTTACACCAATCTTTTTTATTATATAACTAAGATTTAGAACCAAAACTAAATTTAAATTATATAATTCTTTAATTCAAATTATTAAGAAATTATTAATAAAAAATGTAGGTTTTATTAAATCTTTTAATATTTTTAAAAATCTATTGACATAATTTGAAACTTCTAATATAATTTGAGTGCACTATTCAATTAATACACTTTTAAAATAAAATTAAAGTTAATAAGAGAGGGAGATTTTTCGATGAAAAAGAAAATATTAATTATTATTATCATAATTAGCATAATTGGTGGAGGACTATATTACTTTTTTGGTAGAAGTAGTGCAGAACAATCTTCTGCTAATATTGTTAATGTCGACTTACAAGAATTAATACCAACTGAAATAACAACTAAAGTTAGTGCTGATGGGAATATCAAAACTAAAAATGAAAAAAATATAAAAATTAAAATAAATGGCCTAGTAAAAGACGTTTTTGTTGAAGAAGGAGATCAAATTAGTAAAAATGATAAAATTATTAAACTTGATGATGAAAAATTTCAAAAAGCACTACAGAATGCAAAATTGAATTTAAGAGAAACAGAAAATAATTATGAAGATTTAAAAGCTACATATGAGACACAAAAAAGATTGAACAATCTCAAAATTATAGAGGCTAATAAAAATTTAGAAATCGCTATTTTATCTAAAAATACAGAACAACAAAATATCGAAAATAAAAAATATGAACTAGAAGAGCAGATTTTAGAAACAAAAAACGAATTAAACAATCTTGAATCTAGACTAGCTGATCATAAATATTTATATGATAATGGCGCAATTCCTGAGGTAGAACTCAAGCAGTCAAAAGAAAATTATGAAAAAGTTAAACAAAAGTATATAAATTTACTACACAAACTTGAAATTCATAAAAATAAGACAACTCCAAATACAATTAAATTAGCAGAACTTAAAATTGAAAATGCTAAAAATAATTTAGAATTATTAAAAACAAATATTGAAAATGAACAAATATCTAAAAATGATTTAGAAGCAGCTCATATCAAAGTGATAAAGTCAGAACAAGAAATTAATAATATAAAAGAAGACATAAATAAATTATTAGTGAAATCACCAATAAATGGAATGGTAGTTAATTTTGAATTAAAGTCAGGTGATAAGATCTCAGAAGGAACAACAGTAGCTAAAGTTGCAGATATAGAGAATCTAATTGCAGAAATCATGGTAGATGAAATAAATATAAACGATGTTGAAATAGGTCAAAATGTATTTATAACAAGTGATTCATTTCAACAAGAATTAGAAGGAAAAATAGTATATACTGCTCCAGTAAGTACTCAAGTAGGTAATATCAATAAATATAAAACAAAAGTTGAAATATTGAATAATCCAGGTGTTATTAAACCCGGTATGTTTGTTAACGCAGAAATAATTACTAATCATAAAGAAAATGTTTTAACAGTTCCTTCAATTGCAATAATAGGTGATGACAATAAATATGTATATGTAGAAAATGACGGAAAAGCAGTCAAAAAAGAAGTAACTGTAGGTTTGAAAAGTCTAAATAAAGTTGAGATTCAAGGTGTAAAAGAAGGAGAGAAGGTTATTGTAGGTCCTTTTACTACCTTTAAAATGCTCACAGATGGTACACCAATAAAAGAAAATAGTACAGCCATTTCTAAGGAGAATACAAAATGATCAATATAAAAAGATTAGATAAAGTATATGGTTCAGGTGAAATAGCTGTTAAAGCATTAAATGAAGTTACTTTAAATGTTAAACCTGGCGAATTTTTGGCTATTATGGGACCTTCAGGTTCAGGGAAATCAACTTTAATGAATATATTAGGTTGTCTTGATAAACCAACTAAAGGAGAATATTATTTAGATGGAACCAAGGTAAGTGCTTTAACTCAACAAGAACTCGCTCACATAAGGAACTTAAAAATTGGCTTTGTTTTTCAAACCTTTAATCTACTGCCTCGTTTATCAGCCTTAAAAAATGTTGAACAACCCATGATCTACAGTGGTATTAAGAGAAGAGAAAGATTAAAAATAGCTGAAGAAGCTCTGACAGCAGTTGGCTTAAAAGATAGAATAGATCATACACCTTCCGAATTATCGGGAGGACAAAGACAAAGAGTTGCAATAGCGAGATCACTTGTTAATAATCCACAGATTATATTAGCAGATGAACCAACAGGTAATTTAGACTCAAAATCAGAAGAAGACATTTTAGATATTTTGAAATCACTTAATAATAAAGGAATTACAATTGTAATGGTTACCCATGATACTAGTGTTGCACATCATGCTCATAGAATTGTACATTTTAAAGATGGCAAATTAATTAAAGAAGAATTCCCACCAGGAATCAAAGCCAATTGTAAAGAGGTGAAAACAGGTTGAACTTTTTTGAATATTTAAGATTGGCCTTAACTGAAATCTTTAATAATAAAGCAAGAACTTTTCTCACCTTAATTGGTATTATAATAGGTATTGCCACCGTAATTTTAATTATATTTATCATTCAGGGAGCTGAAACATATATCATGAATGAGTTAACTCAAATAGCTCCTCTTGATTTATTTCAAGTACATAATAAATATAATTCAGATACTAACCGATGGGTTGGTCAAATGACTTATAAAGATATACAGGCAATTAAAGAAAAGTCGGGAGATAATATTAAAGCCCTGGCTCCACGCTATAATAGTAGTGGTAAAATTAGATATGAAGGTAAAGAAGAGAACTTTAATATGATTTCAACTACACCAGATTTTCAGGAAATATATGGACTAAAAACTGAAAATGGGCGTTTCTTATCACAAATTGACCTAGAAAATTTCAATAATGTAATTGTTCTTGGTTATGAAACTGCTGAAAATATATTTAATAAACAAAATCCAATCGGTGAAAAAGTTAATATAGAAGGAATGACTTTTGAAGTTATTGGAGTATTACCAAAAGATTACGAATCACCTTTATTCCCTGTGACTATCAATAATAATCGTGGATTTATTCCCATTACCGTTTTAGAAAGATTTTATAATGCCCAAAATAGGTTTTCTTTAATAGTGAAAGTTAAAGATAGAAACAATATCACTATGGTAAAAAATAATGTGGAAAATATATTAAATAATCGACATGGATTAACTAATAACGGTCAATCAAAGTTTCATCTTTATGAAATGGCTAATGGAATAGAGATGGTCAGTATAGTAAAAATAGGTCTAATGGTTTTATTAGGCGGAGTCGCTAGTATTACACTTCTGGTAGCAGGAATTGGAATAATGAATATCATGCTAGTAATTGTTGCAGAAAGAACCAGAGAAATAGGTTTAAGAAAAGCACTTGGGGCCACTAAAAGAAATATACTCTCCCAATTTATTATAGAATCAATAATTTTATGTATTTTCGGGGGAATTATCGGGATAATATTGGGTTATTTTAGTTGTCATTTAGCTATGAATATTGCTCGTAACTATATAAACATTAACCTGACAGTTCCTATTTGGTCAATAATAGTTTCACTAATATTTACCTCTGGAGTAGGATTATTTTTTGGAATATATCCTGGTGCCAAAGCATCTAAATTGGATCCTATAGAAGCATTAAACTATGAATAAAGAAGGGAGAAATAATTACATGTCCTTTTATGATAAAATCAAATTGGCCTTAACGGGAGTAGGTAGTAATAAATTTCGGTCGTTTTTAACTCTGTTAGGTATAATAATCGGGGTTAGTTCTGTGATCTTAATGGTTTCCCTAGGTTCAGGTACAAGAGCCGTTGTAAGTGGCCAATTCGAAAGTATATCTACCAGACAAGTATATCTAAGTTCAAACTGGAATCTTTCATATAGTTCAAGAGGTCATTTGAGTAAAAATGATGAAAATTATTTAGAAAATGCCTCATCAGGAAATATAAATATTACTCCCTTTTATAGAAGTTATCAGTCTATAGAATACTTAGATAAAAGTTTTCAAGCCACTACAGCAGGAGTAAGAGCAAATGCCCTTGAATTAACAAATTTAAAATTAAAATATGGTAGAACTATTAATGAAAATGATATTCAAGGTAGAAAAAATGCTGTCGTTATCTCAGAATATGTATTATCACAACTATCCAATAAAGATGATTATTCAGAAATGATTGGAGAAGAAATTACAATTGGTGATCAAAATTTAACAATTGTAGGAATTTTGGGGGAAAGCACCTCAACACTTGCCTTAAGCAATAATTCAGCATTACTTCCAATAACTACGTATAATAAAATATTTCCTCGTGGAAGTCAGTATTATGATTTTATGCTTGTAGAATATGGAAATAATATAAAAGAAAGAGATTTAATTGCTCAAATAAATTACCTTTTAAATAATAAATATGGTACTGTTAATGGAAAAAACAGATTTAATATGGAAGGACTACAGGGAAGAGTAGAACTAGTAAATCAAATAACCTCTGTATTAACTTATTTATTAGGAGGTATAGCAACTATTTCACTTTTGGTTGGTGGAATAGGAGTTATGAATATCATGTTAGTATCTGTCAAAGAAAGAACACGTGAAATAGGTCTTAGAAAAGCAATCGGTGCTACTAATCAAGATGTACAACACCAATTCTTATTTGAATCTATAATATTAGCTGTAGGTGGTGGAATCATAGGAATAATATTAGGAATGAGTTTATCACTAATAGCTAACTATGGAATTGGTCAATTTTTTGAATGGTGGAAAGGATCAATACCTTTATGGGTGATAATGTTATCTTTTGGAGTAACAGTTGCTATTGGTTTAATATTTGGATTCTATCCCGCTTATAAAGCTTCTCAGCTAGATCCCATAGAAGCTTTAAGATATGATTGACCTACTCCCCGCCCCTTCGCTAAACTCACTAACGAGGATTCTTAATAGTTCAAGACCATCTTCCAAACTAATATTACGCTGAAATCCTCCGACTTTTAAAAGGTCTAGAATTCCAATTAGTCTGGCAACTAATGGAGTTAGAATTGTATCTTACTCCAAAGGGTGAGGT
>JAIPEX010000042.1 GCA_021736945.1 Halanaerobiales bacterium
AGGTTGGGATGTTTATATCAATGGTGGTAGTAAAAAAACATCACGCGATTTAGTAGAATGGGTTAAAGAATTAGAAGAACTTGGAGCAGGTGAGATTCTGCTGACCAGTATGAATAGAGACGGTACAAAAATAGGTTTTGATATTGAAATGTTAAAAGCTGTTACTAAGGCAGTAAATATTCCGGTTATTGCTTCAGGTGGAGCAGGAAAGATTGAAGATTTTATTGAAGTGTTTACTAAAACGGATACCGATGCAGCACTAGCCGCTTCAATATTTCACTTCGGTGAAGTTGCAATGAGTGATTTGAAAAATACTTTGGCTGATAATAATATACCGGTAAGAATTGAAGAAAGTAGTGATAAAAATGAGTAAGAACTTAAAAGCAGTAAATCAAAATATTGATTTTAAATATAATGAAAAGGGATTAATTCCTGCTGTTGTTCAGGATGCCAATACAAAAGAGGTATTGATGGTGGCTTATATGAGTGATAAGTCTTTAGATAGAACACTTGAATCTGGTGAGACTGTATTTTACAGCAGAAGCCGGCAGGAGTTATGGCATAAGGGAGAAACTTCCGGGAACACCCAAAAAGTTGAAGAAATATATTATGACTGTGATCAAGATACTCTATTAATATTAGTAGATCCAGCAGGACCGGCCTGTCATACCGGGCATAATTCTTGTTTTTACAGAAAAATGGCAGAAAGTAAAGATAAAAGACAAAAGCAAGACAACAAAAAGGATATCATTAATTTATTATATGACTTAATAATTAGTCGCCGACAGGAGTTACCTGAGGATTCTTATACTACTTATCTCTTTGAAGAAGGATTAGATAAAATACTTAAAAAAATTGGAGAAGAATCTTCTGAAGTAATTATAGCTGCCAAAAATGAACCAGAAAAAGAATTAGTAAATGAAACTGTTGATTTAATTTATCATCTATTAGTCTTACTTGTAGAAAAAGAAGTGGATTTAGAAAAGATTAGTAACGAGCTTAATAATAGATTTAGAAGTTAAATAACAGATTAGTTAAAGGAGCTTGCTTTAATAGGCAGGCTTTTTATTTTATTTAAGCAATTATATTGACAGGAATATTTTTTTAGATTATAATTAACATTGTTAATATATTTAACGTTGTTAATTAAGGAGGTGAGCCGTTGAATACTTTAGTTGTTTATGCAAGTAAAAAGGGTAGTACTGAAAAAGCGGCGAAGATGTTGTTTGAAAAACTAGAGGGAGAAAAAAGTATTGTAAATATAAAAGAAAATAGTAGTCCAACACTTGAAAATTATGAAACTGTAATTTTAGGTGGTTCTATTTATGCCGGGAGTATTCAAAAAGAGATTAAAAACTTTGTAAATGATAATCTTAATTTGCTTTTAACAAAGAAAATAGGATTGTTTTTATGCTGCGGAATGGAAGAAAATTACAAAAAACAACTAAAACAATCCTTTCCAGAAGAATTATTGGACCATTCTATTACAGACCAATATTTTGGTTTTGAATATAATAAAGAAAAAATGAATTTAATAGAGAAAACATTAATTAAACTAGTAACAAAAAGTCAAACCAATCTATCTAATATATTAAAAGATAATATCGATAAATTAGCTATGGATATTCAGGGGGATATAAAAGTTGGTCAATAAAAAGATACAAAAAAAGAGAATGAAAAGTTATTTTATAGAAGCCGGTTATGAAATTTTAAAAGAAAAAGGAGTAGAACATTTAACTGTTAGAAATATTGCCAAGCGAGCTGGATATTCATACGGCACAATTTATAATTATTTTAATGATGTTGAAGAATTGATGTGGAGTATCGGACTTAAAGTATTAAAAGAATTGAACCGAATTTTAGAAGAGTATTATAATAAAATCAAACAGGACAAAAAGTGTTCTGAGTTGTTGAGACTAACCTACATAAAATATATTGATTATTATTTAGAAAATGAGAATATATATCAATTTATATTTTTTGAACAACTGGATGTAACTAATTATAATACACAAGTTGGTAAACCGGAACCTATGTTATTTGATTTACAACAGGAAATCATGCAAAATTGTGTAGAAGAAGGTTTAATTACTAAGAATGAGAAAAAAATTTCTGGGGAATTATTAACTAATTCCATAAATGGTTTATTATCTTTGTATTTTTCAGGAAAAGAAAATATAAACAAGGACGATTTATACTCAAGGACAAAAAAATATATTGAATATATTTTATCAAATTGAAAGGAAGATTAAGTTGATAAAAAAGATTGGAATATTGCTTTTGGTATTAGTTATTGGCTTCTTTATATATTCCGCAGTTATTTTTACAGGTATGGATGAAAAAATAGACGCAATAAAGATTTCCAATATTGATCTTACTGGAATTGAAGATGGTTTATATAATGGTAAGGCTGAAGCAGGCTTAATTACTGTGGAAGTTGAAGTAGAGGTTAGAGATAATAAAATTAATGATATTAAGCTGATAAAACATGATAATTGGCGGGGAGGGCCTGCTGAATCTATTTTGTCGAATGTTATAGAAAAACAAAGTTTAGAAGTAGACACTATTTCAAATGCAACTGCAAGTAGTAAGGTAATATTAAAAGCCATTGAAAATAGTTTGGTAAATTAAACTATTTTTATTAAACCCATTTTAAACGAAGAATTGAAAGGCATTTTTTTATCATATAAATTATGTTATCATAAAGTTGGTAATGAATAGTCATCAAACTTTGGGGGATAAAAATGAAGAATACTCCTTATCATATTAAAATAAAAATGTTTTTTCTAATAACATTTTTCATAGGTATATTTACATTAGCATATTTCCTAGGAGGAGACATTTATACCCTTTTAAAAGATCCAGCTAAGTTAAAAGAATGGATTGCAGATTTTGGGACCTACCATATCTTAATGTTTATTTTAGTTCAAATTATTCAGGTTATAATTTTTATAATTCCAGGTGAAGTAGTTGAGATAGCTGCTGGTTATTTATTTGGAACTACTTTAGGCTCAATATATTCTATAATTGGGATAGCAATTGGTTCATGGGTTTGTTTTTTAATTGCACGGTTTTTAGGTTATGATTTTGTTAAAAGAGTGGTACCAAAACAGATGTTTAGTAGATGGAATGTTTTTATAAATGAGGAGAAAAGAGGCGGAACTGTCTTATTTTTACTATATTCCATCCCTGGCACACCTAAAGACGCTTTAGCCTATTTTGCTGGTTTAACTCCTGTAGGATATTTAAAATTTATTTTAATCTCGATGTTCGCCCGCTTACCTGCAATTGTTTTTTCAGCTTATTTAGGTGCTAATATTGGTAATCAAAAATATAAAATAGCACTGCTTATTGCTATTATTGCAGGGATCTTCTTTGCAGTCGGATTTATATATAGAGATAAAATTATAGACTGGCTCTATGAAGTTTTTGATATAAATTAAGCGTTTAGTCGAATACCTGTTCACAATTTATCCACAGTTTGTGCATAACTAAAACAAAAGTTCGTTATCTTTTTTTACATAAATTCATATTTTCTTCATATTTAATCTCTATAATAAGATTACAGTAAATAAAAAAGGAGAGATAAATATGAAGAAAATTATTGTAACAACATTAGTTTTATCACTTGTAGTTTTAGGGTTTGGAGCTTTAACAGTAGGAGCTCACGGTGGAGGTGCTGGTCAGGGGGCTATGTATAATAATGTAAATCAAAGTCCTAACTACCAGCAGAATAATGTTAATAGGTTAGCTTTAGAGGATGAACAATTGGAAAAGATCACAAATTTACAGGAAGAATATTTTTATCAAAGAGACGAGTTAACTGAAAGACTAAGAAATAAAAGAGTTGAACTAAGATCCGAAATTTTAAAAGATGAATCTGATGAAAGAATTACTACTATAGAAAATGAAATAGAGAATATTCAAAAACAAATTATTGAAGCTCAAAAAGAATATTTAAATGATATGAGAAGCGTTTTAGATGAGGAACAGTTGAATATGATTTTAGAGGAAGATTATCGTATTGGTTTAGGTAATAGATCATTTGGGCCAAGGGCTCAGGGATTTTCTTATAATAGAAGTCCAATGTATGGATTTGGTCCAGGACAGATGCAGTTTAACCAAACCAACAACGGTTTTAGAAGTGGAATGAGAGGTATAAACAGAGGTTTTTGTTTCTAGATATAATTAAAATTAAACATTTAAAAAGGCCCCTTGAAATTAGGGGCCTTTTTTGATTAACATAAAAGTTGAGTTATCAACTGCAATTTAAATAGTAATTGTTATCAGTTATACACAGATTGTGGATAACTAGTTAATAAATATATAATTATAAGTAAATTTATACAATTGCATGATCTATTTAATTCAACTATGACTTATAAATTAAAGTTTAAGCTCTAGATTGTCCATTTTTAATATAAGATAATGCTTTACTGGCAGAATAACCCTTTAGAATCGAGAGCAGCAGGGCATAATAACCATCTTTTTCAGGCGGGTTTAATTCCATAGGATCGCCTCCTAGTATATATATAATTCGTTAAAACAATTATGATTCCTGCAACTTTATTAAATATTTCATTATTGATCCATTTGGTCTTTATATTGAAGTTGATATAAATTATAATAAAGACCCTTTTTAGATAGGAGTTCCTGATGAGTTCCTCTTTCTTTAATTTTTCCTTTATGCATTACCAAAATTTTATCTGCGTGTTGGATAGTTGATAAGCGATGTGCTATGACAATAGTAGTTCTTTCTTCTGTTAGTTTTTCAAGTGCATCCTGAATTAACATTTCAGTTTCTGTATCTATATTTGCGGTTGCTTCATCTAATACTAATATATCAGGATCAAAAGCTAAAGCCCTTGCAAATGCTAATAATTGTTTTTGACCTGCCGATAAAGTGGAGCCTCTTTCTTTAACTTCATGTTCATATTTATTAGAAAGTTTGGAGATGAATTTATCTGCATTTACATAGCGAGCTGTTTCTTTTATTCTACTTTTGTCTAAGTCAACATTTAATGAAATATTACTTCCTATATTACCGGTAAATAAAAATACATCCTGTAAGACTACTCCAATTTTTTCTCTTAGATTACTTTTTTCAATTTTTTTAATATTAGTATTATCTATTAATATTTCTCCATCTTGTATATCATAAAATCGGCTAATTAAGTTAATTATAGAAGTTTTACCAGCGCCTGTAGCTCCAACTAAGGCCACGGTTTCTCCAGGACTTATCTTAAAGTTGATATCTTTTAAAACCCATTCCTCATCTTCATAAGCGAACCATACGTCTTTAAATTCAACTTTACCTTCTATGTTTTCAGGTAGTTGAACTGGATCTATGGGATCTTTTATATCTATTTCAGTATCGAGTATTTTAAAGATCCTTTCAGAAGAGGCCATTGCTGACTGTAACATATTATATTTTTCGCTCAAATCATTAATTGGTCTAAAGAATTTTTGGATATAGTTTATAAAAGCGTATAGAACACCAAACTGTAAGACCTGACTGTATACACGACCTCCACCATACCAAATCAATATGGCTAATGCTAGAGAATAGAGGAGATCCATTGAAGGTCTAAAAACTGCAAATATTTTTATTTGTCTCATACTGGCGTTATAATAATCTTCATTTATATTAATGAATTCTTTAAGTTTTCTCTTTTCTTGATTAAAAATCTGGACTATTTTCATTCCAGAAATATTTTCTGAGAGTGCAGAGTTGATTTTAGCTAATTTTATCCGAACAGTTCTGTAAGCATCACGGGCATAATCACGGAAAATAAATGCTGCAGCTATTACAAATGGAACGATTGCTAAAGAGACTAAAGTTAATTGGACATTTAATCTGAACATTATAATTACGATTCCTAATATGATAAAAACATCTTTAAATAAATTTACTAACACGTTGGTGTACATTTCATTGAGGGTTTCAGTATCATTAGTTACTCTAGTAACTAGCCTACCGACTGGATTTTTATCGAAATAACTTAATGACATCTTTTGAAGATGAGTAAAAATTTCCTGTCTCATATTATAAATGATTTTTTGAGTCGTTTTATTTAAAAGATAAATCTGTAGATAGTTAATTCCAAATCCAAGTACAATTATTGTTAAGTATATTAAAGCAATTCTTTGGAGTGCATAGTAATCCTGTTCCCTAAAATCATCCAATACTTCTTCCGGTAGTAATTGAGCGTCATAACTATTTTCACCATTTTGAATCTGAAGCCTTTGTCCCGTTTCATTAATAGTGGTTTCTTTATTTTCATTAATTAAGCCATCGACAAGGTAATAATCACTTTTTAATTCATATAATTGATACTTCTGCCGCCCGGGATAATCATTGTTTAAATTATCTAGACGGATAAATCTTCGATTATTATATACTGCACCTTTATTTTCAAAATCGTCTACCTGAAAGGAAACCATTGGTTTATCAATTGCATTGATATGGTCATCAATGGCAATTTTAATTAAATATGGGCGGGCTAATTCAATCCCAGTTACTATTAAAAGAAGTAGTATACATACTACTAATATTTTCCAGTAAGGATAAGCATATTCCAAAAGCCTTTTCATCAAGCGAGAGTCATAGGCTTTTCCCATAATTTTTTCTTCTTCTCTAAAATCATCTGGCATAACTGATCATCCTCAAATTAATTTATATTAGCTATTTTTTCTTCTAACTGTTGTTTTTGAAAAATATCATAATAAAGCTGTTGGTTTTCAATTAATTCTTCATGAGTACCTCTTTCAAGTATTTGACCTTCATCTAGAACAAATATTTTATCCGTGTTTTTTAAAGTAGAAATCCGATGTGAAATTAATATAACAGTTCTGTTTTTCATTACGGGTCTAAGGTTATTTAGAATTTTTTCTTCGGTTTGAGTATCAACTGCAGAAAAACTATCATCTAGAATAAGTATCTTTGGCTTTTTGATAAGAGCTCTTGCCATTGATATTCTTTGTTTTTGCCCCCCGGAAAGAGTTACACCTCTTTCTCCTAAGATAGTATCGAATCCGTTTGGAAATTCCATAATATCATCATATATTTCAGTTATTTTTGCAGCCTTTTCAACTTCCTTACGATCTGTATTGACAGGATCAAAAAAAGCAATATTATCAGCAATAGTAGATGAAAATAAAAAGTTATCCTGTGGTACAATCCCTATTTCTTCTCTGAGTAGTTTTATGGATAATGAATTGATATCGTAACCATCAATAAGGATTTCGTTGTCGTTAACATTAAATAATCTTAGTAGTAGGTTAACAATAGTTGTTTTTCCAGTACCGGTCCTGCCTAAGAAACCTGTGGTTTCACCCGGATTGATTTCTAGATTTATATTTTTTAGGACATATTCTTCCTTTTCATTGTATCTAAAAGAAAGGTTATTGAATTCTATTTTACCTTCAATACTATCAATATCTAAAACATTTTTATCATAGATTTCTTCCTCTTCTGCAAATATTTTATTTAAACGCTTCAAAGAGGCAGTACCTCGCTGGATTAAGTTTATGACAAAACCTACTGCCATCATCGGCCAGGTTAATAAACCCAAATAACTATTAAAGGCAACAAAATCTCCTAGAGAGATAATACCTTGAATAACTAAAGTACCTCCATACCAAATAACTATTAAAAAGCTTAGCGCTGTAATGAACTGGATCATTGGATGAAAAAGTCCCCAGGTCTTTATTAAGTCGATATTTTTTTCGAAGTTTAATTTATTAGCACTAGCAAACTTTTCAATTTCTTTATCTTCTTGAGTAAAGGCTTTAATTACTCTGATCCCTGAAAAATTTTCCTGTACTTTATCTGTTAAATTAGAGAATGCTTCTTGTACAGCAGTAAATTTTTCATGTATTGATTTACTAAAATATGTTGAAATTATAGCTAAAAAAGGTAGAGGTATTAAAGCTATTAAAGTTAATCTAATATCTATTTTAAAAAGTAAAATTGTAATGGTTGCAACAGTTAAAAACAGAGCATCGAAAAACATAACAACTCCCGGTCCCATAGCTTGACGTACAGCCTTTATATCATTAGTAGCATGAGCCATTAGATCGCCTGTTTTTTGTTCATTGAAATAATTTGTTGATAATTTCAAAAGATGGTTATAGAAGTTTTCACGAATTTGTTTTTCTAAAAGTTGAGAGGTACCTACTATATATAGCCGCCATAGATATCTAAATATAGCAGTTAAGATAGCTACACCGATAATAATAAGAGCATAGTAGATAATACCTCTCATTTGAATTGTCTTGAGCTGTAGACGGTCTGTAAAGTCTCCTAACAGCCAGGGAATAACTAACTGCAGAACATCAACTAAAACAAGCCAGACAACTCCTAACAGATATCTATTTCTATAATTATTAAAAAAATATTTAAAAGAATATGTGTTTTCTTTATTATTCATAATTAACACTCCAAAATTTTTAATATACTTATTATAGATTAAATATAAATTGTTGTAGTCCTCTAATATTTTATAAATTAATGGTTAATTTTTTGAAAAAAGTTGAATAATTCAGCCTATATAATGTATTATTATAATGAAAGAAGAAAAATAATAGGAGGCAAGTTAAAATGAAAATAGCAATCTTTTCAGATATACATGGCAATATTTCTGCATTAGAAGCGGTCATGAAAAATTTAGAAAATGAAGATATTGACAAAATATATTGTTTGGGAGATTTAGTAGGTTATGGTCCTTATCCAAATGAAGTAATAGATTTAATTAAGGAAAATGATATTGAAACAGTTATGGGGAATTATGATCAGGGAGTCGGTTTTAATCTCGATGATTGTGGTTGTGCTTATAAAACTGAGAAAAAAAGGGTACTAGGAGATAGATCTCTAGAATGGACTAAAAATGAAGTTACTGATGAAAACAAAGAATTTTTAAAAAAGTTAAATGAGAATATAAAATTTGAAGTCGAAGATAAAAATGTTTTATTAGTCCACGGCAGCCCCCGTAAAATTAATCAATATTTATTTTATAATCATCCTGACAGTAGTATAAAAAGAATGATGGAACAATATGAAGCTGATATAATGGTTACTGGTCATACACATCTTCCGTATGTTAAAAAAATAGATGATAAACTTGTTATTAATGATGGAAGTGTAGGTAAACAAAAACCTTATCATAAAAATCAAGAGCTATTTAGTACTGAAGCAAAGTATATAATTTTAAATATTGAAAAGGATAGTGTTAGTACAGAGATAAGAAGTAACAGATACGATTATGAAAAAATAGCTCAAGATATAAATAACAGTGAACTGCCTGATGAGTTTGCTGAAATAATTAGAGGAAGGAACAAATAAAATGAAAAATAATAAAAAGTATGCTTTACTTATGTTCTTATTGATCAGTTTTATGATATTTTCTCAGGCTGTCAATGTAGGTGCCCAAGCCCAAACAACAGAAGTAAATATAAACCACCGGATAGAAGAATCTTTTAAACCTGAAATTGCTAATATTAATATTGAAGTTTGGTCCCAAAAAGAGGATTTGGAAACTGCCTATAGTAATACAACGAACCGCATGAATTCAACTATAGAGGCTTTAAATGAATTTGAGGATTTAACCTATACTACTACCACATTTAGTGTGAATCAAAGATTTATTGAAGAAAATAAAAAAAGAGTTAAGTATTATGAAGTATCAACTATGATTAAAATTGAAACTGAAAATTTAAAAAAACTGGGAAATATTATTGAAAGAGTAGTAGCAGTTGGTGGGACTAATATTAAGGGAATCAGTTATGGTTTGAAATCTCCTGAAAAAGCAAAAAATAAAGTGATCCAAAAAGGAATAGAAGAAATCAAGGACAAAGCTAATATCATAAAAGAGA
Source organism: Halanaerobiales bacterium (assembly GCA_021736945.1). GTDB lineage: Bacteria > Bacillota > Halanaerobiia > Halanaerobiales > M55B127 > M55B127. The sequence goes on from JAIPEX010000042.1 coordinate 9,874, forward strand.
GTCTAGATAAGGTAAGCTATAGGATTGTAAAGCTAGATGTTAATGATAATTATAGTATCTACAATTATAATTATAATATGATGAGAAGTGATATAATGTCAGCTCAGGAATCTTTACCAGTTCCTAATATTTCTCCGCAAGATGTTAATATTAATGTAAATTTCAGTGTTAAAATAGAACTGAAGTAAATAATTACTTAAATAATGTGATCTTTAATATTTCATTAAGTAATAAAAAAGAGAAGCCGGAATTACGGCTTCTCTTTTCCTACATTATATTATATAAAAGTTTAAATGTTATTCAGTAAAATATGCTGTTACATCTTTAAGATCGTCAATAATATTTAAGTTTTGAGGACAAGCTTCTTCACATTGTCCGCACTCTATACAATTATCTGCTCTTGAATCTTCATTCATGTTAAAGTACTGTTTTTTATTTGCTTCATATTTATCATAAATTTGTGCTTCATTGTAAAGTGAAAATATATTTGGGATTGCCACTCCTACCGGACAGGGAATACAGTAATTACAACCAGTACAAGCTACCGGGAAGATATCTAAAAACTTCCGGCGCGCTTTTTTAATTAAAGCCATTTCGTTATCATTTAATCTATTTTGATCTGCTTTACTGGCTAATTCGATATTTTCTTTTAACTGACGCAGATTGCTCATTCCACTGAGGACTACATCTACTTCCTCTTGATTCCAAAGCCACTGTAAAGACCACTCAACAGCATTTCGTTCATTATCACTTTTATCTAAAATGTTTTTAACTTCCAAAGGAGGTGTTTGTGCAAGTGTTCCACCTCGTAATGGTTCCATTACTACAACTGCGATTCCTTTATCTTTAGCATATTTAAGGCCTTTTTTCCCAGCCTGGAATTCAGTATCAAGATAGTTATATTGAATCTGACAAAAATCCCAGTCATAATAATCTATGATTTCTTCAAATAAATCATAACTATCATGAAAAGAAAAACCAATATTATTTATTTTACCTTCTTCTTTTTTTTCTTCTAGCCATTCGATGATATTTACACTTTTGTAATTAGCCCAATACTTTCTATTTAAAGCATGGAGAAGATATAAGTCGATATGATCTGTTTGTAGACGCTCTAGTTGTTTGTCTAAATAATATTCGCAGTCTTCAATACTTTCTACACCTGGTGTATAGAGTTTAGTAGCTAATTTAACCTTTTCTCTATATCCTTCACTCAATGCTTTACCTACAAGTTCTTCACTATTTCCCCCATGATAAGGCCAAGCAGTATCAACATAATTTATTCCATTGTCTATTGCGTATCTTATAAGTTCAATTGCCTTTTCTTCATTGATGTTTTCACTGTCACCATCAATAACGGGTAAACGCATACACCCTAAACCCAAAATAGAAGTTTTCCAATCTTGTTCTCCAAAATTATTGTATATCATTTATGTACGCTCCTTTTTTTGTTAATGATTTAGTATCATTTATATAATAGTATAGCATAATAATAAAATCAAGTCCAAAAATAGGTTAAAAGTATGTCACAATTGCTAGTTGGTTGTAATAATTTTATAAAATTTGACACAGCAAATTTAGTATAATATACTAAAATAGAATTAGAATAAGTATATATTTTACTTAAATAATATAAAGGGGGAAAGAAGATGGCAAATAAGATGAAGACGATGGATGGAAACACTGCTGCAGCCCATGTTGGTTATGCTTTTACCGATGTAGCTGCAATCTATCCAATTACTCCTTCATCCCCAATGGCAGAATTAGTAGATGAATGGAGTGCACACGGCAGGAAAAATATTTTCGGTCAAGAAGTAAAATTATCTGAACTGCAATCTGAAGGGGGAGCTTCAGGAGCTGTTCATGGTTCTTTAGCAGCAGGAGCTTTAACAACTACCTTTACAGCTTCACAAGGTTTATTATTGATGCTTCCTAACATGTATAAGATAGCGGGAGAACTTTTACCCGGAGTATTTCATGTGAGTTCACGTAGTATTGCCACACACGCTTTATCAATATTTGGTGATCATTCAGATGTGATGGCAACAAGGCAATCAGGTTTTGCAATGTTGGCATCTGGAAGTGTTCAAGAAGTAATGGATCTTGCAGGTGTAGCACATTTATCTGCAATTGATTCCAGTTTACCGTTTGTACATTTCTTTGATGGTTTCCGCACTTCACATGAATATCAAAAAATTGATGTTATGGATTATGATGATTTAGCTGACTTAGTTAACTATGATGCAATTCAAGAGTTTAGACACAGAGGTTTGAATCCTGAACATCCTGTAACAAAAGGTACTGCAATGAATCCCGATATTTTCTTCCAAGCAAGAGAAGCAGTCAATCGCTACTATGATAAAATACCTGACATAGTTGCAGATTATATGGAAAAAATATCAAAATTAACCGGTAGAGAATACCATCCATTTAACTATTATGGTGCTGAAGATGCTAAACATGTAGTTGTGGCTATGGGTTCTGTAACTGATACTATCGAAGAAACTATTGATTATTTAATGGATCAGGGTGAAAAAGTTGGAGTAATAAAAGTTCACCTATATAGGCCATTTTCTGAAAAATATTTCATGAATGTATTACCTGACTCAGTAGAAAAAATTGCTACTTTAGATAGAACTAAAGAACCTGGGTCTGTAGGAGAACCACTCTATGAAGATGTTCGCTCCCTATTCTATGAAAAAGAGAACAAACCAGAAATTGTTGGTGGACGTTATGGCTTAAGTTCCAAAGATACAACTCCAACAGATATCAAGGCTGTATTTGATAATCTTAAAAAAGATGAGCCTAAGAATGACTTTACAATATCTATCAATGATGATGTTACATATAAATCATTAGAACCAAATGAAAAAATTGATTCAACACCTGAAGGAACTGTAAGATGCAAGTTCTGGGGCTTTGGTTCTGACGGTACAGTAGGAGCTAATAAAAATGCAATTAAGATAATTGGTGACAATACAGATAAATATGCCCAAGCTTATTTCTCCTATGACTCTAAAAAATCAGGTGGTGTAACTGTATCTCACCTACGTTTTGGAGAACAACCTATCAAATCAACTTATCTTATTGATGAAGCTGATTATGTAGCTTGTCATAAAGATTCTTATGTAGAAAGATTTGATATGTTATCTGATCTTAAACCAGATGGAACTTTTGTTTTAAATACTAACTGGTCTGAAGAGGAATTAGAAGAAAGATTACCAGCCGAAATGAAACGTTATCTGGCTGAGAACGATATTGACTTCTATATTATCAATGCTGTTGATATTGCTCAAGATGTAGGTCTAGGTAATAGAATTAATATGGTCATGCAGACTGCTTTCTTTAAGTTAGCTGAAATTTTACCTGTTGATGAAGCGATTGAATATCTAAAAGATGCTATAGAAGATACTTATGGTCATAAAGGTGAAATGATAGTTAACATGAACAAAAAAGCAGTTGATAGAGCTATGGATGCTTTAGAAAAAGTTGACATCCCTGCTGAATGGGCAGATGCTGAAAGTAAAGAAACTGAAGAAGAGGATTTACCTGAATTTGTTAAAGAGGTACAAAATGTTGTCTTGAAACAAGAAGGAGATTCTTTACCTGTCAGTACTTTTGTAGGTAGAGAAGATGGACACTTCCCACCAGGAATGTCAAAATATGAAAAACGTGGTATAGCAGTAAATGTACCGGAATGGCAGCCTGATAATTGTATACAATGTAATCAGTGTGCAATTTCATGTCCACATGCTGTAATTAGACCTTTCTTAATGAATGAAGAAGAAAGATCTAATGCACCTGAAGGTTTAAAAACACTTAAACCAATGGGTAAAGGTATGGAAGGACTAGAATACAGACTACAAGTTAGTCCTCTAGATTGTACAGGTTGTGGAGTATGTGCTGAAGTTTGTCCTGCTCCTGAAAAGGCCTTAGTTATGAAACCATTTGAAGAGCAACTTGAAGCCCAAAAAGATAATTGGGAATATATGTCTGAAAATGTTACCTATAAAGAGGATGAAGCTAACAAGTTCTCTGTTAAGGGTAGTCAGTTCTCACAACCATTACTTGAGTTCCACGGAGCTTGTGGAGGTTGTGGTGAAACCGCTTATGCTAAATTAGTTACTCAGTTATTTGGAGAAAGAATGATTATTGCAAATGCAACTGGCTGTTCTTCAATCTGGGGTGGTACAGCACCAACTGCTGTTTATTCCACAAATGAAGAGGGACACGGTCCAGCATGGGCTAACTCCTTATTTGAAGATAATGCAGAATATGGTTATGGAATGTATCTTGGTATGGAACAGTTTAGAGATCAGTTAAAAATGAAGATGGAACAAGCACTAGAAACTGATATTTCAACTGAACTAAAAGATGCATTTAAAGACTGGATAGATGGTAAAGATGATGCCGAAGCTTCCAAAGAAGCAAAAGAAAAAATGATGCCGCTATTAAAACAAGAAAAAGGTAACGAACTAGTGGACTTCATTTTAGAAAACAAAGAATTCTTAGTTAAGAAATCACAATGGATCTTTGGTGGAGACGGTTGGGCTTATGATATTGGTTATGGTGGTTTAGACCACGTATTAGCCCAAGGCGATGATGTAAATGTATTAGTATTTGATACAGAGGTATATTCTAATACAGGTGGCCAGTCTTCAAAAGCTACTCCTACTGCTGCTGCAGCTAAATTTGATGCAGCCGGTAAGAGAACTAAGAAGAAAGATTTAGGTAGAATGGCAATGACATATGGTTATGTTTATGTGGCTCAAATCGCACTTGGTGCCGATATGAATCAGACCGTAAAAGCCATTAAAGAAGCTGAAGCTTATCCTGGACCTTCCTTGATTATAGCTTATGCTCCATGTATTGCTCACGGTTTGAAAAACGGTATGAACTGTAGTGTAGATGAAGAGGATAGAGCTGTTGAAGCAGGATACTGGCATCTATATAGATATAATCCAGAATTAGAAAAAGAGGGTAAGAATCCATTCTCCCTTGATTCCAAAGAACCTAAAGGAGACTTTGAAGAATTCTTACTTAGTGAGGTACGTTATGCTAAGTTGAAACAAGAATTCCCTGAAGTAGCCGAAAAATTATTCGATCAGGCAGAACAAGATGCTAAAGATAGATATAAAGCATATAAGAGATTGGAAGAATCATTAGAACCAGAGTCTGATGAAGAATAAAATAATTAAATAAAAGAATAATCACAAAGCCGGGTATAAAAGCCCGGTTTTTTCTTTTTATTTAACATAAAATATGTTAGTATATAAATTGAATTTGTATTTATAGGGGTGGATATCTTGTTATCTTTATTGTTAGCCATTTTATGTAGTTCATCAATAGCATTAATATTTAGATATAGTGAAAGCATAAACTCAAATCGTTATTTGATAACTTCATCAAACTATTTAGTAGCTTCTTTAATAAGTTTGTTCTTAGTAATGTCATCAGAAAAAATTATTTGGCCTAGTATATTAGATTTTAAAGATTTTTTTCAGGAATTCAATCTTGTTTTTTCAAACCAACAGTTGAAATTTACTGTGGAGTCTAGTAATGTTTGGGCTGTTTTCATTGGAATTATAGGTGGAATCTTTTTCTTTTTAGCTTTTATATTTTATCAAAAAAGTGTTCAAAAAGATGGGGTTGGTCTAGCAGGTACTTTTGCTAAACTAGGAATATTGATTCCCATGATTTTGGCTATATTTTTCTGGAATGAAATCCCAGCAACTATCCAATGGTTTGGTATCATATTAGCGTTAATAGCTATTGTAATAGTTAATTTCCCATTTAATAGAAATTGGCGTGAGGCAGTTAAATGGACTTTAATTTCTCTATTTGTTTTTGGAGGATTGGCAGAATTCACCAATAAGTTTTTTCAATATTATGGTAGAATATATGAAAAAAACTTATTTTTATTTTTTGTGTTTACAACTGCTTTTATAATTAGTGCTATTTATGTAATGATAAAAGACTATAATTTGAGATATAAGGAATTTATGATAGGAATTGCAGTAGGGATTCCTAATTTGTTTTCGTCTTTTTTCTTAATAAACGCACTTGACCAACTTAAAACTGCAGTGGTATTTCCAATATTTAGTGCCGGTAGTATTGTGGTGATCAGTGTAGCCGGTTATTTCATATATGGAGAGACTTTAAATAGAAGAGAGAAAGTGGCTATAGTTTTAACAGTAATTGCACTTATTATGATTAATATCCAGAGATAAATTTTTTAGATAGTATAATTTCTTCCATTCTAGAAGATATGAATGGGAGATTTTTTATATTATAAAAGTAAATATATACCAAATAAAGAAAAAATATTTAAAATAAGAATATTAAGGAAGGGATTGTGAGTTTTATCTTGAACATATAAAAGAGATGTTTTATAAATATTTTAATGAGAGGTGAGCTTTTAATAATAATAGACAACATTAAATTTATAAATTCAACAATAAGTATGATTTGAGAGGAGCTATTAAATGAAGTTTAGAATTGACAGCCTAGTACTTAAAAAACAAATTAGATATAGTCTTTTATCTATGTTATTTATCAATTTACTAATCAGTGGATATTCAATTTATAATATTTGGTCTACCAGAGTGAGTAATATCCAGATGATAGTACCGATAATTATTGCCGCAATTTCTGTAGGTTTTGGACTTTTAATAATTAGAGTTTTAAATAATCAGGTTAATCATAGATTAGATGAAATCAAGGAGGCAAATCAGAATTGTCAGATTGCAGCTGATGAAACTGCTTCAGCTTCGCAAGAGATGGCAGGTGTGAGTGAAGAGTTAAATGGACAGGTTGATGAGACATTTGCAAGTATTAGAGAAATAAATAAAGCAAATGAAGAGGGGAACTCTTCAATTAAAGAAGTAATCAAAACCATGGATGATTCATCAAGAGCAGTAGAAGAAATTGCCCATGCGATTGAAGAAATTACTACAGTAATTGAATCTCTTTCTGGTAATGCTGAAACTGTCAAAAATGAGGCAAAGAAGAGCGTAGATGAAATGCAGGAGACAAATCAATTAATTAAACTTGGTAATAAAATCCTTAAAGAAACTATTAAAGCAATGAATGTTTTAATTGAAAATGTAGATAGAGTTGATGAAATAACCGATACCATTCTTGAAATATCCAGTCAGACTAATTTATTAGCTTTAAATGCAGCTATTGAAGCAGCTCGAGCCGGGGAAGCAGGACGTGGATTTAGTGTTGTTGCAGATGAAATTAGAGAATTAGCGGAAAAAAGTAATAAATCAACAGTAAGCATTCAAAATATTTTAGATGAGATTAAAAGTGATGTTATAAATGTAAAAGAGTATATAGATAACAAATCAAATGAAAATAATAATATTAATACTATTTTTAATAAATTAACTGATAATGCTGAAAAAGTTTATTACTCAATGGAAAATATGTTAGAATTAGCAAGTAATCAAGCCTCAGATACTGAAGAATCTAGTGCTAATATTGAAGAGATATCAGCTAACTCTGAGGAAGTTTCTGCTCAGATAGAAGAAGTTTTCAGTAGTATGGAAGAAGTAGGAGATATATTTGATGATAATTTAGAAACAAGCAAGGAAATTGATATTGTTATAGATGAAATTGAAAGTAAAAATAAGGAGTTTAACTCTGGAATTCAAGAACAAGCCTCTAACTCTGAAGAAATTTCTGCTATGTTAGAAGAGATAATGGTTCAATCGGAACAATTAGGATAATTTTTAGTAATTAAGTAAGGTATATAAAATATAAATGGATATAACTTAAGTTAAATCAGTGAGGGAGTTGCCTATTAACCTTGACAATGGTATTTTTAGTATGTATAATAGTGTGTGCAGTTTAATATGATGAATTAAGAAGTATAAAATGTTAAATTGTGTTTTTCAAAAGTAAAATAACTTAAGTTATTATACGTGCCCGTAGCTCAATTGGATAGAGCGACTGACTACGGATCAGTAGGCTGAGGGTTCAAGTCCTTCCGGGCACGCCATTATATTCATTGTTATAACAGGGATGATAAGGTTTTTTTATTTTAATATATTCCTATCAAATAAAGAAATCTCAGCAAAATCTCAGCAAAGCCCATAGTTTTTAATAGTATAAGATGGGAAGATATAAGGTAAAATAACAAATACATAACTATCAGAGAGCCCCTTTTTTTAGGGACTCTTTTTTTAATTTAATATGCAAATAAATTAATTGTTTATCCTAGATTTTATAAGAGTAATTAATATAAGTCCGGGCAAACATAAAGCTTTTATAAGTAAGGCTCTTTCATAATTGCCTTATTTAGGTCTTAAAATTTTTTTGAATTGATCAACTTGATTTTTCCTTGAAAATAAGAAAATTTAGTTCAAAATATTAATTTACAATATATTCCAGGTAAATTAGGGTATAAATACC